>JAUWSG010000042.1 GCA_030610155.1 Gammaproteobacteria bacterium | reverse complement strand
TTGGCGGAAGCGCATGGCGGTGAAGTCAAAGCATTTGATCAAATTGATAATGCACCTGAAGAACGCGAGCGCGGCATCACGATTGCCACCTCCCATGTTGAGTATGAAAGTGAGAAACGCCATTATGCGCATGTAGACTGTCCTGGACACGCGGATTACGTGAAGAACATGATTACCGGTGCGGCCCAAATGGATGGCGCGATCCTGGTATGTTCGGCTGCAGATGGCCCGATGCCCCAAACACGTGAGCATATTTTATTGTCACGTCAGGTAGGTGTTCCGTATATCGTCGTTTACCTGAACAAGGCAGACATGGTGGATGATGAAGAACTGCTGGAACTGGTTGAAATGGAAGTGCGTGAGTTACTGGATAAATACCAGTTTCCGGGTGATGACACACCGGTCATCATTGGTTCGGCATTAAAAGCATTGGAAGGTGATACCAGTGATATCGGCGTGCCGTCGATCATGAAGCTGGTCGAAGCGATGGACAGTTATATACCGCAACCGGAACGTGCGATTGATGGTGACTTTTTGATGCCAGTGGAAGATGTATTTTCAATCTCAGGTCGTGGCACGGTCGTCACAGGTCGAATCGAACGCGGTATCGTTAATGTTGGCGACGAAATTGAAATTGTCGGCATCAAGGACACCATGAAGTCTACCTGTACGGGTGTGGAAATGTTTCGCAAGCTGCTGGATGAAGGTCGAGCCGGCGATAATGTGGGTGTGCTGCTGCGCGGCACGAAGCGTGAAGAAGTTGAACGTGGCCAGGTATTAGCGAAGCCGGGTTCGATTACACCGCATACTACATTTGAAGCGGAAGTATATATATTGAGTAAAGATGAAGGTGGGCGACATACACCATTTTTTAATGGTTATCGTCCGCAGTTTTATTTCCGTACAACGGATGTGACAGGGGCATGTGATTTGCCGGAAGGTATCGAGATGGTGATGCCTGGCGATAATGTGAAGATGCACATTAAATTGATCGCACCGATTGCAATGGAAGAAGGTCTGCGTTTTGCGATACGAGAAGGGGGCCGCACAGTAGGTGCCGGCGTCGTCTCTAAAGTCGTCGAATAAGCTGAAATAAAATGCGTGGGTATGGATAAGGGTGACCTGTTTCCATACCCATTTTTAGCTAAGCATGCCTGGAAAGTGTTTAGGCCAGTAGCTCAATTGGCAGAGCGGCGGTCTCCAAAACCGTAGGTTGGGGGTTCGATTCCCTCCTGGCCTGCCAGTTAAGAATGAATTTATTAAGAGTTTTGTAAGATGGACAAAATTAAGGTGACATTGGCAGTAGCCGTTTTAATTGCAGCTGTTAGTGGGTTTTATTATTACGAAGACCAGTCATTGCTGCTTCGTGTCATAGGTATGCTGGTCGCATTTGGTGTATCTGTCACGATTATGCTTCAGACTGAGGCCGGTCGTACTGCGTGGGCGTTTGTTCGAGACTCTCGAACTGAAATTCGTAAAGTGGTCTGGCCGACCCGAAAAGAAACGATACAATCAACCCTTCTGGTGATGGTAATGGTTACCATTGTCGGAATTTTTTTGTGGCTGCTGGATATGTTTTTGGGTTGGGCGGTACAGTTGCTGACTGGGCAGGGGGGATAGCCTGATGTCTTTGAGATGGTATGTCGTTCACGCTTATTCAGGTTTTGAGGCACAGGTAAAACGTTCATTGCTGGAGCGTATCTCGCGTTTCGAAATGGCCGACAAGTTTGGCGACATTCTTGTGCCGACCGAAGAAGTTGTTGAAATGCGTGAAGGCCAGAAGAGAAGAAGTGAACGCAAGTTTTTTCCTGGTTATGTCCTGGTACAAATGGAGCTGGATGACGACAGTTGGCATCTTGTCAAGGATGTACCAAAAGTGCTCGGCTTTATCGGTGGCACGGGTGACCGGCCTGTTCCGATATCGAACAAGGAGGCACAATCAATCCTTGATCGCGTCCAGGAAGGTGTTGATAAACCGAAACCAAAAGTATTGTTTGAAGCGGGCGAGGTTGTACGAATTATTAGTGGTCCATTCAATGATTTTAATGGAGTCGTTGAGGAAGTGGATTACGTTAAAAGTCGTATGCGCGTTGCCGTATTGATTTTTGGCCGATCTACGCCGGTTGATCTTGAATTTGGCCAGGTAGAAAAAGGTTAGGTAAATCCTGGCTGCCAGCTGGCTGCCAGCTGGCTGCCAAGTAAGGCAGGCTGGTAAAACTGTTTTTAGTAATACATTTTTGTAACACAACGGGGAGCTTTGTTGCTTGTTAAGGCAGATACAAAGCGCTTGTACCCACTGAGGAGTAAAACATGGCAAAGAAAATACAAGCCTATATCAAATTACAGGTAAAGGCAGGTCAGGCAAACCCCAGTCCACCCGTTGGTCCAGCATTGGGTCAACATGGTGTGAACATCATGGAGTTCTGCAAAGCGTTTAATGCGAAAACCCAGAGTGTAGAACAAGGTATGCCCATTCCGGTGGTCATTACTGTCTATAGTGACAGAAGTTTTACATTTATTACCAAAACTCCACCTGCATCAATTTTGTTAAAGAAAGCAGCGGGTCTTAAAAGTGGTAGTGCTGAACCCAATCGAAACAAGGTGGGTAAGGTTAATCGCCAGCAACTCGAAGAGATTGCGACGACAAAAATGCCAGATTTAACTGCAGCAGATATGGATGCCGCCGTTCGTACGATCGCAGGCAGTGCGAGAAGTATGGGTATTGAAACGGAAGGAGTTAAGTAATGGCCTCATTATCAAAGCGAAATAAAGCGATTAAAGAAAAAATTGAGCTGGGCAAACAGTACGCGATAAACGATCTGTTAACGCTGCTTAAAGAGATGCCTGCAGTGAAATTTGTTGAGTCGGTTGATGTGAGTGTCAATCTGGGTGTAGACCCAAGAAAATCTGACCAGGTTGTCAGGGGCTCCACAATATTACCTAGAGGTACTGGCAAGATAGTGCGTGTTGCGGTATTTGCACAGGGCGATAATGTAGAGAAAGCCAAAAATGCCGGTGCTGATCTGGTTGGGTTTGAAGATCTGGCTGAGCAGATAAAAGGCGGTGCAATGGATTTTGATGTTGTTATCGCGACTCCTGATGCAATGCGTGTTGTTGGTCAATTAGGCCAAATACTGGGTCCACGTGGTTTAATGCCGAATCCCAAGGTCGGTACGGTGACGACAGACGTCGAAACAGCAGTGAAAAACGCAAAAGGCGGGCAGGTAAGGTATCGGACTGATAAAGCGGGCATCATTCATTGCTCTATTGGCAAAGCCGACTTTGAAGCTGATGCATTAACAGAAAATTTAAATGCATTATTGGCTGATTTGCAAAAAGCAAAACCCAGCTCAGCAAAAGGCATTTACCTGAAAAAGATTACGGTCTCCACCACAATGGGGCCGGGTATTGTTGTAGATCAGTCATCATTGTGATTTTAAAAAGCGCCCTTATATAAGGTGCTTTTAGTTAGTAGTTTTTAGTTAGTAGACTTTTAGTCAGTAGCTTTTAGTTAGTAGACTTTTAGTCAGTAGCTTTTAGTTGGTAGTAAAAGACTTTGGATGGCCAGCAATTGCTGGTAGTCGTCAAAGACCGTAGGTGTATCGGGCTAGTACAGGTGATACTTAAACGATTTATGATCAGCCTGCGTAGGCGGTAGCATTCCAGACAGAATTGAATTCCCTTTGGGGGTCGCTGTTTGTGCGCCGTATTACTAAAGGGTGTGTGTAGTAGTTCGTATTTTCGTTTCATGACGAGACTGCGGGCAAGATCTGCGCATGAATATTAATGTTATGGAGGTATTTCGCATGGCTCTTAATATTGAGCAGAAAAAAGCGATTGTATCTGAAGTTTCTGAAATAGCAGGTAGAGCTCACTCTGTTATTGCTGCCGAGTACAACGGTCTGTCAGTAGATCAGTTGACCGAGTTGCGTAGCAATGCACGTGAAGCAGGCGTATATGTGCGAGTCGTCAAAAATTCGTTAGCCAGACGCGCTGTTGAAGGAACTGATTTTGCTTGTATCAGCGATGCACTGACTGGTCCCCTTCTTTTGGCATTTTCCCAGGAAGACCCGGGCTCTGCAGCTCGTGTTGTTTCGGCATTTGCAAAAGATAACGACAAGTTAGTAGTCAAGATAGTCTCGATTGGTGGTCAATTACTTGCGCCTGGCGATATTCAACGCCTGGCCAAAATGCCTACTAAAGATGAAGCTATCAGTATGCTGATGTCTGTGATGCTGGCACCGGTCACCAAGTTTGTTCGCACCTTGGCAGAACCACATGCAAAACTGGTTCGTACTGTTGCAGCTGTAAGAGATCAGAAGCAATCGGCTTAGCTTTTTTAAACTAAACAAACAATTTAATTAGAAGTGGATAGTGAGCGTTTCTGTTTATAAATTTTATTTTATGCGGGATGCTGCTATCACGATTTTGGGTAACCAAAAACTAACAGGAGATTTAAATCATGGCTGTATCTAAAGAAGATATTTTAGACACTATTTCAAATATGACGGTAATGGACGTCGTTGAACTTATCGAAGCAATGGAAGAAAAGTTTGGCGTTTCTGCTGCCGCAGCCGTTGCTGCTGCACCTGCTGCTGGTGGTGGTGAAGCTGCTGCTGAAGAAAAGACTGAGTTCGATGTTGTTCTTACCGGTTTTGGTGAAAACAAGATTGCTGCTATTAAGGCGGTACGTGCTATTACTGGTCTGGGCCTCAAGGAAGCGAAAGAAATGGTTGAAGGCGCACCGGCTACGTTGAAAGAAGGTGTTGCCAAGGATGAGGCTGAAAGCGTCAAGAAGCAACTTGAAGAAGCAGGTGCTACTGCAGAACTGAAATAAAGCAAGGTATGGAGTCCCTGGTTAATCTGGTGGGATTTAGGTAAACAGCGTTTGGTGCGTAACTATTTATGCGCCAGCGTTGTTTATTTGTTGTTTTTCATAGCTGTCCGGGTTTTGAATTTCACCAAGGGGTGAAGTGATTGACAGTTTTATTTTATCTTTTTTAGTTTCAAAGATGGGGAATATTAGATGACCTATTCGTTTACTCAGAAAAAACGTATCCGCAAAAATTTTGCCAAACGTCAGGAAATGCTGGAAGTACCATATCTGCTGAAAATACAGGTGGATTCATATAAGGCATTTTTGCAGGAAAATGTGACTGTAGATGATCGGCGGGACCGGGGTTTGCAGGCCGCGTTCAAAACTGTATTTCCTATCGTCAGTTATTCCGGTTTTGCAGCATTGGAATACGTGAGTTATCAATTGGGTGAGCCTGTTTTTGACGTAAGAGAATGTCAATTGCGTGGCTTGACCTATGGTGCGCCACTTCGTGTAAAAGTACGTCTGGTCATTTATGACAAGGACGCGCCAGCGGGTTCAAAAGTAGTCAAGGATATAAGAGAGCAGGAAATTTATATGGGTGAAATGCCCTTGATGACAGGTAATGGTACGTTTGTCGTCAATGGTACTGAGCGAGTCATTGTGTCCCAGTTGCATCGGTCACCGGGTGTGTTCTTTGATCATGATAAAGGTAAAACACATTCATCGGGCAAGTTATTGTATCGCGCGCAAGTGATTCCTTATCGTGGTTCCTGGCTGGATTTTGAGTTTGATCCAAAAGATTGTGTTTTTGTGCGTATAGACAGACGCCGAAAACTACCCGCAACTGTATTGTTGCGTGCACTTGGCTATAGCTCGGAAGAGATCCTGGCCATGTTTTTTGATACTGATACCTTTAAATTAACCAAAAACGGAATTGCGCTGGGTCTGATTCCTGAACGCCTGCGTGGTGAAACCGCATTATTTGATATCAAGATCAAAAGCAAGGTGATTGTTGAAAAGGGCCGGCGTATTACAGCCAAGCATACTCGCGAACTTGATAAATCTTCTGTGAAGACGCTTGATGTTCCAAATGAGTTTCTTTATGAAAAAGTTTTAGCGCACGACATTATCGATGAAGAAAGCGGTGAAGTAGTTGCTAATGTAAATGACATTATTACTGAAGAGCTGATAGAGAAAATCGTTGCTGTCGGCGCCAAGGAAATTAAAACTATATATACCAATGAACTCGATCGTGGTTCATATATTTCAGACACATTGCGATTGGATGGCACGACTACTGAGCTGGAAGCGCTGGTGGAAATTTATCGCATGATGCGTCCTGGTGAGCCACCAACCAAGGATTCAGCCCAGACATTGTTTGGTAATTTATTTTTTAATGGCGAACGTTATGACTTGTCTGCCGTGGGTCGAATGAAATTTAACCTGCGTCTGGGAAGAGGGGAATCGACTGGCGAAGGTACCCTGGCGAAGGAAGATATCATTGAGGTGTTGACTACATTGCTGAAGATCAGAAATGGTCACGGTAGTGTTGATGATATTGATCATTTGGGTAATCGCCGCATTCGAAGTGTTGGCGAAATGATCGAAAACCAGTTCAGAACGGGTCTGGTTCGAGTAGAACGCGCAGTTAAGGAACGTTTAAGTGTGGCTGATTCAGAAAATCTGATGCCGCAGGAAATGATTAATTCAAAACCTGTTGCTGCCGCGATCAAGGAGTTTTTCGGTTCCAGCCAGTTGTCACAATTTATGGATCAAAACAATCCATTGTCAGAAGTGACGCATAAACGCCGTGTATCCGCTTTGGGCCCCGGTGGTTTAACCAGAGAGCGCGCGGGTTTTGAAGTGCGTGACGTACATCCTACGCATTATGGCCGGGTATGCCCGATCGAAACGCCTGAAGGGCCAAATATCGGTTTGATAAACTCCCTGGCTGTTTACGCAAGGACCAATGAATACGGTTTTCTTGAAACACCGTATCGAAAAGTGACCAAGAGCAAGGTGACTGATGAAATCGTCTATCTGTCTGCTATTGAAGAAGGTAATCATGTTATTGCCCAGGCGAACGCTAATCTGGATGCCAAGAGCAACCTGGTAGACAACTTTACGCCTGTGCGCCATCAAAATGAATTTACTATCGCGCCGGTTGATCAGGTGGAATTTATCGATGTGTCTCCGAGACAGATTGTTTCTGTGGCCGCATCCCTGATTCCATTCCTGGAGCACGATGATGCTAACCGCGCTCTGATGGGTTCAAATATGCAACGCCAGGCAGTGCCAACCTTGAAAGCGGACAAGCCGCTGGTGGGCACCGGTATGGAAAGTGTTGTTGCGATCGATTCAGGTGTGACGGTTATTGCGGAACGAGGCGGCAGAGTCGACTCAGTTGATGCTGCTCGTATCGTAGTGCGTTCAAATGATGATGAAATGATTCCGGGTAAGCCTGGTGTTGATATTTACAACTTGATTAAATACACACGCTCCAATCAAAACACCTGCATTAATCAGAAACCTCTGGTCAAAGCGGGCGATGTTGTTGCCAAAGGTGATGTGCTTGCTGATGGCCCTTCTACCGATATGGGTGAACTTGCACTTGGTCAAAACATGCTGGTCGCATTCATGCCCTGGAATGGCTATAACTTTGAAGACTCGATCCTGATCTCGGAACGCATCGTTAAAGAAGACCGCTTTACAACGATACATATTGAAGAAATGACCTGTGTCGCGCGGGACACCAAGTTGGGTTCCGAGGAAGTGACCGGTGATATACCTAACGTGGGTGAGTCTGCCCTGTCCAAACTGGATGAATCAGGTATCGTCTATGTCGGTGCTGAAGTGAAGCCGGGTGATATTCTTGTGGGCAAGGTGACACCCAAGGGTGAAACCCAGTTAACGCCTGAAGAAAAATTACTGCGGGCAATTTTTGGTGAAAAAGCGTCGGATGTGAAAGATACCTCCCTGCGTGTTCCTTCCGGTATGGATGGCACCATTATCGATGTTCAGGTATTTACCCGTGATGGTGTTACCAAAGACGCGCGTGCGATGAGCATTGAAGAAACTGCGTTGGTCAGGGTCAGGAAGGACCTGGATGATCAGTTCAGAATTCTTGAAAATGACACTTATGCGCGAGTTGAGAAGATGTTGGTAGGTAAAGTAGCTGCGGGCGGTCCAGATGGATTGAAAGCAGGTGCAAAAATATCCGAGGCTTATCTTGCTGATTTGCCGCGTGATAAGTGGTTTGAAGTTCGGCTCAAGAGCGATTCTGCCAATAGTCAATTGGAAAAAGTAGTCGAAGAACTTGGGCAGCAGCGCGCTGAATCTGACCAACGCTTTGAAACACAAAAGACTAAATTAACCTCTGGTGATGAATTGGCACCAGGTGTGTTGAAAATGGTCAAGGTCTATATGGCGGTGAAACGTCGTATACAACCTGGAGACAAAATGGCGGGTCGACACGGCAACAAGGGTGTGATTTCCATGATTGTCCCTGAAGAGGATATGCCTTATCTGGAAGATGGCACGCCGGTTGACGTTGTGTTAAATCCATTGGGCGTACCTTCCCGTATGAATGTCGGACAGGTGCTGGAAACCCATCTTGGCTGGGCGGCAAAAGCGCTGGGTCTGAAAATCGGTGGCATGCTCGACCAGAAAAAAAATGTTGTTGATATACGCAAGTTCCTGGACCAGGTGTACAACACAAGTGGTCATAAGGAAGACCTCGATTCATTTAACGATGATGAACTTCTGGAGCTGGCGTCAAATCTGCGTGGTGGTGTACCAATGGCCACGCCGGTGTTTGATGGCGCAGCAGAGACTGAAATCAAGGCCATGCTTGAGCTTGCCGGATTGCCTGCTCATGGTCAGACAAAGTTAATTAACGGTAGATCAGGTGAATACTTTGATCGTGAAGTGACTGTTGGTTATATGTATGTGCTGAAGCTCAATCACCTTGTTGATGACAAGATGCATGCGCGGTCTACCGGGCCATACAGCCTTGTGACGCAGCAACCATTAGGCGGTAAAGCGCAATTTGGTGGTCAGCGGTTTGGTGAAATGGAAGTCTGGGCGCTTGAAGCATATGGTGCAGCTTATACATTGCAGGAAATGTTGACTGTGAAATCAGATGACGTGAATGGTCGAACCAAGGTCTATAAAAATATTGTGGACGGTGACCATAGAATGGAGCCTGGAATGCCGGAGTCCTTTAATGTCCTGCTTAAGGAAATTCGTTCTTTAGGCATCGATATTGAACTGGAACAAGGCTAGGTTTGTTTACCTACGTTATTTTAATAGAAACTGTCTCTCGGCTGATTTGGTCGAGAGAGTTTAAAAATCTGCAAATCGCATAGCAGGAGAGACGATGAAAGATCTACTCAACCTTCTCAAGCAACAGAATCAAACCGAAGATTTCGATAGTATTCGTATTGGTCTTGCTTCACCGGGAAAGATTCGTTCCTGGTCGTATGGTGAAGTTAAAAAACCGGAAACTATCAACTACCGAACCTTTAAGCCGGAACGTGATGGATTGTTTTGTGCGAAAATATTCGGACCTATCAAAGACTATGAATGTTTATGTGGCAAGTACAAGCGCCTGAAACATCGTGGTGTGATTTGTGAAAAATGTGGTGTTGAAGTAACGCTTGCCAAAGTTCGACGTGATCGAATGGGGCATATCGAGCTGGCCAGCCCGGTAGCGCATATCTGGTATCTGAAATCGTTGCCTTCACGTATTGGTTTGCTGCTGGATATGACACTCAGGGACATAGAACGTGTGCTTTATTTTGAGGCATTTGTCGTTGTGGACCCTGGTATGACACAACTGGAGAGAGGTCAGCTGCTTTCAGATGAATCGTACCTCGATGCAATTGAAGAATACGGGGATGAATTTGATGCACGTATGGGTGCTGATGCAGTGCTTTCCCTGTTGCGTTCTACTGACCTTAAGGAAGAAGGTGCAACTTTACGCGCGGAATTGCCGGAAACAACATCTGAAACCAAGCTAAAGAAAATCACCAAACGATTGAAGTTGATTGAATCGTTCCTGGGCTCTGGTAACAAGGCCGAGTGGATGATCATGACGGTATTACCGGTTTTACCGCCTGAATTGCGCCCATTGGTGCCGCTTGATGGTGGCCGGTTTGCAACATCGGATCTGAATGATCTTTACCGCAGGGTGATTAACCGTAATAACCGTTTGAAACGTCTGCTTGATCTGAATGCGCCTGATATTATCGTCAGAAATGAAAAACGCATGTTGCAGGAATCAGTTGATGCATTGCTGGATAACGGACGTCGTGGTCGTGCGATCACAGGCTCTAATAGACGCCCGTTAAAATCATTAGCAGACATGATCAAGGGTAAGCAAGGGCGTTTTCGTCAGAACCTGTTGGGTAAACGTGTGGATTATTCCGGCCGGTCTGTGATTGTTGTGGGTCCAACACTAAAATTACATCAATGTGGTTTACCCAAGAAAATGGCGCTGGAACTATTCAAGCCTTTTATCTTCAGTAAACTGGAACTGCGTGGCCTGGCGACTACCATCAAGGCCGCAAAGAAGATGGTGGAAAAGGAAGGTTCAGAGGTCTGGGATATTCTTGAAGAAGTGATTCGTGAGCATCCCATTATGTTGAACCGTGCACCCACCTTGCACCGTCTGGGTATTCAGGCATTTGAACCGGTGTTAATTGAAGGTAAAGCTATTCAATTACATCCTCTGGTTTGTACTGCCTTTAATGCTGACTTTGATGGTGACCAGATGGCGGTACATGTGCCGTTGTCACTGGAAGCACAGCTGGAAGCCCGTGTGCTGATGATGTCGACAAACAATATATTGTCACCAGCAAATGGTGAGCCAATTATTGTTCCATCACAAGACGTGGTGCTTGGGCTTTATTATATGACGCGCGAAAGTATCAATGTGAAAGGTGAAGGGACTGTGTTTGCGAACATCCTGGAAGTGGACCGTGCATACGAAAATCGCATGGTTGCGCTGCAAGCTAAAGTCAAAGTTCGCGTTGAAGAATATATTACTGAAGATGGTGAACAGAAGAAGGCCACACGTATCGTTGATACAACAGTGGGACGGGCCTTGTTATCAGAAATACTGCCCAGGGGTTTGAGTTACGATGTTATTAACAAGCCAATGACGAAAAAGGCAATTTCCGGCGTTATAAATCTTTGTTACCGGGAAGTCGGTCTGAAAGCCACCGTAATTTTTGCTGACCAGTTAATGTATACCGGTTTCAAATATGCAACCTACTCGGGTGCATCCATTGGTATTGACGACATGGTGGTGCCTGAAGATAAAAGTAGAATTATTGATGCCGCTGAAGCGCAGGTTGAAGAAATTGCGGAGCAATATAATTCAGGTCTGGTGACCAATGGTGAGCGCTATAACAAGGTAGTTGATATCTGGTCGCATACCAATGACCAGGTGGCCAAGGCGATGATGTCCAAATTGGGGACTGAAGAGGTTGTTGATGCACAAGGCAAAACGGTCACCCAGGATTCCTTTAATTCTATATACATGATGGCGGATTCCGGTGCTCGAGGTAGTGCAGCACAGATTCGTCAGTTGGCCGGTATGCGTGGTTTGATGGCCAAGCCGGATGGTTCCATTATTGAAACACCGATTACAGCAAACTTTCGTGAAGGCCTGAATGTACTGCAGTACTTTATTTCAACTCACGGTGCTCGAAAAGGTCTTGCTGATACGGCATTAAAAACAGCGAACTCTGGTTATTTAACCCGTCGACTAGTGGATGTTGCGCAGGATCTGGCGGTCAAAGAAGAAGATTGTGGTACTACCCGTGGTTTGTTGATGACACCTATTATT
Organism: Gammaproteobacteria bacterium; assembly: GCA_030610155.1. Classification (GTDB taxonomy): domain Bacteria; phylum Pseudomonadota; class Gammaproteobacteria; order SG8-11; family SG8-11; genus JAADIM01. The sequence goes on along the minus strand of JAUWSG010000042.1, from coordinate 5,369 downwards.
GAAGGTGGTGATGTTGTTGAGCCATTACGCGAACGTGTATTGGGTCGTGTTGTGGCTGAGGATGTCATGAAACCGGGAACGGATGAAGTGGCTATCGAAGCAGGCACTTTTCTGGAAGAGTCCTGGATGGACAGACTGGAGGACATGAGTATTGACCAGATCATAGTGAGATCGGCAATGACATGTCAGACACGTTATGGTGTTTGTTCGCAATGTTATGGTCGGGATCTGGGTCGTGGACACAAAGTAAATGTCGGCGAGGCAGCCGGGGTCATTGCGGCACAATCTATCGGTGAGCCGGGTACTCAGCTGACCATGCGTACCTTCCATATTGGTGGGGCCGCATCCCGGTCCGCGGCGGCGAATAGTATCGAGGTGAAATCTGCCGGTAATATTCGACTGCATAATATCAAGCTCGTCGAGCACAAAAATGGTTATAACGTCGCGGTGTCGCGATCAGGTGAGCTGACTGTGCTGGATGCACATGGCCGTGAACGTGAACGCTACAAAGTACCTTATGGTGCGGTGATATCAGCCAAAGAGGGTCAGGAAGTGGAAGCAGGCCAGGTTGTTTCAACCTGGGATCCGCATACTCATCCGATCATCACCGAAGTGGCTGGCATGGTGAAATTTATGGATTTTGTTGATGGTGTCACTGTTCAGCAAGAGGTGGATGATGTCACGGGTATGGCGAGTCTGGTTGTGACTGATCCTAAACAACGTGGTACTGGCGCAAAAGACTTACGACCTATGGTAAAACTGGTGGATGACAAGGGTGATGAGCTCAGTCTGGCCGGTACTGAAATCCCTGCCAGCTACAACTTGCCATCGGGTGCGATCGTGAGCCTGGGTGATGGCAGTGAGGTAGGCGTTGGCGATGTTATTGCACGTATACCACAGGAATCCTCTAAAACGCGTGATATCACCGGTGGTCTGCCACGTGTTGCTGAATTGTTTGAAGCGAGAAAACCCAAGGAACCGTCTATCCTGGCTGAAATAACCGGTATTATCAGTTTTGGTAAAGAAACAAAGGGTAAGCAACGATTGGTCATTACCCCTGCCGAAGGTGATCATTATGAGGCCCTGATCCCGAAATGGCGTCATGTCACGACCTTCGAAGGCGAGCATGTCGAGCAGGGTGAAGTGATTGTTGAGGGCGCACCTAACCCACATGATATTTTAAGGTTATTGGGCGTTGAAGCACTGGCGAACTATATTACCAACGAAGTGCAGGATGTTTATCGTCTCCAGGGTGTGAAAATCAATGACAAGCACATTGAAGTAATTGTCAGGCAAATGCTCAGAAAGGTTGAAATTACGAAACCTGGCGATACGCGATTTTTGCATGGCGAGCAGGTAGAAAAAGCACGTGTGCTGGAAGTGAACGAGGCAATAGAAAAAGACGGCAAACAACCTGCAATATTTGCCTCATTATTACTGGGTATTACCAAAGCCTCTTTGGGAACAGAGTCATTTATCTCAGCCGCGTCATTCCAGGAAACAACTCGGGTGTTAACCGAAGCCTCTGTTAGTGGCAAAAAGGACTATTTACGTGGTTTGAAGGAAAATGTCATTGTGGGTCGGTTGATTCCGGCGGGTACGGGTATGGCGTACCATAATGAACGTCGGCGCAGGCGTGGCCTGGATTCGGAAGGTAATGTTAAGCCTGAGTCCACGAGCCAGGAACCCAGTCCCATTCAAGGTGATGTTGAAGAAACGGTAAGCTGATATCACTTCATAATGTAAGGTATTGGCGTGTGTGATCGCGGTTCTTCTTTATCGCGGTCCATGCGCCAACTCATTTCTGATATTTATTATTAATTTGAAAGCCTTGATTGTCGGGTAGTGCTTGACAGAGTGGGTGCATAACCCTAAAATCCCCCGACTCCTTTGACAGGCATAAGGTTCTTTTGCCTGTCATTTTATTTTGGGCAGTCATATTTAACACATTTATTTTGTAAAACAGAGACTTACGAATGGCAACAATCAATCAGTTAGTGCGAAAACCACGTGTTCGTCAGAAGACGAAAAGTAACGTACCGGCGCTTAATGCCTGTCCTCAGAAAAGGGGTGTTTGCACGCGTGTTTATACAACGACGCCTAAAAAGCCGAACTCAGCGCTGCGTAAAGTCGCTCGTGTCCGTCTGACCAATGGCATGGAAGTGACAACTTATATTGGTGGCGAAGGCCACAACCTGCAGGAGCACTCGGTTATTTTGATCCGTGGTGGTCGTGTTAAGGATTTACCGGGTGTGCGATACCACACTGTACGCGGTAGCCTGGATACTTCAGGTGTCGATGGCAGAAAGCGTGGGCGGTCGAAGTATGGTACCAAGCGTCCAAAATCATAGCGCTACATAAGCTACGACAAAAGTTACGACAAGTTAAACAAATAACTACTTAAATCAATTACTTCAGGTTAATCGAATGGCGAGAAGACGACAAGCAGGAAAGCGAGCAGTAATTCCGGATCCCAAGTATGGGGACATTACGCTTTCCAAGTTTATTAACATGATTATGCGTGATGGCAAAAAGTCCATTGCGGAAAAAGTTATTTACGGTGCGTTGGATAGCATAGAAGAAAAGAAAAAAAGTGATCCAAATGAAGTGCTGGGCAAGGCGTTGGAAAATGTACGCCCCATGGTTGAGGTAAAATCGCGGCGTGTAGGTGGTGCAACTTATCAGGTGCCTGTTGAAGTCAGGGCGGATCGTCGTGTTGCGTTGGCAATGCGTTGGTTGGTTGATGCCGCACGTAAGCGCAGTGAGAAATCAATGGGTATGCGTTTGGCGGGCGAGATCCTGGATGCTTCCGAGAATCGTGGTTCTGCTGTCAAGAAGCGGGAAGACACGCATAAGATGGCGGAAGCGAACAAAGCTTTTGCTCATTATCGTTGGTAACTGTTAATTAGTAATTACTTTTTTTGGTAATACACAAACGATTATTTACAAATACTATATTTAAAGACAAGTAGAGAATGAACCGTGGCACGTAAAACACCAATAGAACAGTATCGCAACATCGGCATCATGGCGCATATTGATGCGGGTAAAACGACGACGACCGAGCGGGTTTTATTCTATACCGGTATTTCCCACAAGATTGGTGAAGTGCATGATGGTGCGGCGACCATGGACTGGATGGAGCAGGAGCAGGAACGTGGTATTACGATTACCTCGGCTGCAACAACCTGTTTCTGGCAGGGCATGGACAAGCAGTTCCCGCAACATCGTATTAATATTATTGATACTCCCGGACACGTTGATTTCACCATTGAGGTTGAACGTTCCTTGCGTGTACTGGATAGTGCATGCGCATTGTTTTGTGCAGTGGGTGGTGTTGAGCCTCAGTCCGAAACAGTTTGGCGGCAAGCGAATAAATATGGTGTACCTCGTTTGGCTTTCGTTAATAAAATGGACCGCGCGGGTGCTGATTTTTTACGTGTGGTTGAGCAAATAAAAGAGCGTCTGGGTGCTAATCCTGTGCCGCTGCAGTTACCGATTGGTGCTGAAGATAATTTTGAAGGTGTGATTGATCTGATTGAAATGCGCGCTATCTACTGGAATGAAGAAGATAGAGGGGCAACCTATGATGCCAGAGACATCCCGGCAGACATGCAAGCCGAATGCGACAAGTGGCACGAGAACCTGGTGGAAGCCGCCGCTGAAGCGAATGAAGAGCTGATGGAAAAATACCTTGAAGAAGGTGATCTTAGTGTAGAAGAAATTCGTCAGGGTATACGGTTGCGCACTCTGGCTAATGAAATCGTTCCTGCCTTGTGTGGCTCTGCATTCAAGAACAAAGGTGTTCAGGCCATGCTTGATGCCGTAATCCATTTTATGCCTTCGCCAGTGGATGTGCCTGCGATCAAGGGGATACTGGATGACAAGGACGAAACAGAATCGGATCGGCCTTCATCAGATGAGGAGCCTTTTGCGGCCCTGGCATTCAAGATAGCAACGGATCCTTTTGTCGGCACGTTGACATTCTTCCGTGTTTATTCTGGTGTTTTAAACTCCGGTGATTTTGTTTATAACCCGGTAAAACACAAAAAAGAACGTATCGGCCGTATTGTGCAGATGCATTCAAATAATCGCGAAGAAATTAAAGAAGTCAGGGCGGGCGATATCGCCGCCGCGATTGGACTAAAGGATGTGACCACCGGTGAAACGCTGTGTGATTTAAACAATATTATTACCCTGGAGCGTATGGAATTCCCTGATCCGGTCATCTCAATTGCGATTGAGCCAAAGACCAAGCCTGATCAAGAGAAAATGGGTATTGCCCTGGGTAAGCTGGCGCAGGAAGATCCTTCGTTTCGTGTGCATACGGATGAAGAATCCGGCCAGACCATTATTGCAGGTATGGGTGAATTGCATCTTGAGATTATTGTTGACCGCTTGAGAAGAGAATTCAGTGTTGAGGCCAATGTGGGCGCACCACAGGTTGCTTATCGTGAAACTATACGCAAGCAAATTGAAATTGAAGGCAAGTTTGTACGCCAATCAGGTGGTCGGGGACAATATGGCCATGTCTGGTTACGACTCGAGCCCAGAGAGCCGGGTGAAGGTTATGAGTTTGTAAATGAGATCGTCGGTGGTGTTGTGCCACGTGAATACATTTCGTCAGTCGACAAAGGTGTTCAGGAACAAATGCAAAACGGCGTGATTGCCGGCTTCCCGGTCGTTGATGTCAGGGTTGCGCTTTACGATGGTTCTTATCATGAAGTGGATTCCAATGAAATGGCGTTCAAGATTGCAGGGTCTCAGGCATTCAAGCAAGGTGCACTTACGGCCAATCCCGCATTGCTTGAGCCAATGATGAAAGTCGAAGTGGTGACACCGGAAGATTATATGGGTGATGTCATGGGTGATCTCAACAGAAGGCGAGGTCTGGTGCAGGGCATGGAAGATTCTGTGTCGGGTAAGGTCATCAAGGCTGAAGTACCGCTTGCAGAAATGTTTGGTTATGCAACGGATCTGCGTTCTGCCACGCAAGGTCGTGCGACCTATACGATGGAATTTGCCAAGTACAGCGAAGCCCCGGCGAGTATTGCTGAAGCTGTTATTAAGAAGACTGCTTAATTTAGTTGTTATTTTAGTTATTAAAATCAAGTTTTAGAAAAAGAGGTGATGAACTGTGTCCAAGGAAAAATTTGATCGTAGTAAACCCCATGTCAATGTGGGCACGATAGGTCACGTCGATCATGGTAAGACGACGTTAACAGCGGCGCTGACAAAAGTATTGGCGGAAGCGCATGGCGGTGAAGTCAAAGCATTTGATCAAATTGATAATGCACCTGAAGAACGCGAGCGCGGCATCACGATTGCCACCTCCCATGTTGAGTATGAAAGTGAGAAACGCCATTATG
>JAUWSG010000138.1 GCA_030610155.1 Gammaproteobacteria bacterium | reverse complement strand
GCCCTTCCAGATGATGTTTTTTAATATTGATGTTGGCAACATCCAGTGCATCTTCTGAAATATCGACGGCATCCACGACACTTTCAGGAAAAGCCATCGCACAGGCAATGGCAATACAACCACTGCCAGTACATAAATCAAGTATCCTGGCAGCAGGCTTGTCATCTGAATATATGCTATCCAGCCAGGGCTCAAACTGATGGCCAATCAATTCCGCCAGAGGGGAACGCGGTACCAGCACCCTGTCATCGACATAAAATGGCATTTGCGCAAACCATGCCTCGTGGGTCAGATACGGGAGTGGAATACGCTTTTCGACACGTAGATGTATCAGCCTGATCAGAGCATCTTTTTCTGACGCGGTTAATCTTGCGTTATACAAGGCTGGCGGCATATCAAAAGGCAAATGCAATCCATGCGCAACCAAAGCAATGGCTTCATCCAGCGCATTATCCGTACCATGACCGAAACTCAGTTCTGCCTCATTGAAACGACTGGCCGCCCAACGTATATAATCGATGACAGACAATAAATCAGATTTTAAATTTTCTTCGTTACTCATTCCTTGCCATGCCCTGATGATTTATTTGTTCATAAAATATCGATTATTCTACCACAGAGCACACGCGCAAAGTTGTCAGACGTGAATGGCGTTTATCAAAAGGAGGAAACAGGTCAATACTCCATCATTTATAACAAAAATATCGGCTATGTCGCCATGAATTTTATGGGCAATGACGGTTTTAGGCAGAACTAAACACCACGCATCCTACCAACCTCGTCATTCCGGTGCATGCCGTAATCCAGGGAATAGAAAGGAAAAGATGACGAAGCCACCACCGTCATATTCAGAGTGGTATCGAACTTGCCGTGGAATACGCACAGTCCCGCTGGATTCCGGTATACACCGGAATGACGGTAATTAGGCAACACTTAGCACTAAGCATTTAGCACCCTACCAACCTCGTCATTCCGGCGCATGCCGGAATCCAGGGGATAGAAAGGAAAAGATGACAAAGCCGCCACCGTCATGTTCAGGGCGAGAATCCAACTTGCCGTGAAATATGTATAGTCCCGCTGGATTCCGGCATACGCCGGAATGACGGAATTTGGCAGCACTCAGCACTTAATTAACACTCTACCAACCTCGTCACAACATGTTTTCTATTTTCACAGATTTTCCATTATACTCAGTTTTCCTTTCACAACAGGCATATCAACATGGCGCAATATATTTTCACCATGAACGGAGTTGGCAAGGTCGTTCCGCCAAAACGCGAGATTTTAAGCGATATTTCGCTTTCTTTTTTTCCAGGTGCAAAGATTGGTGTATTAGGTCTTAATGGCTCAGGTAAATCCACCTTGCTGCGCATTATGGCCGGTATCGACACCGATATTATTGGTGAGGCTCGTCCACAGTCAGACATCAAGATTGGTTATCTTGCGCAGGAACCTCAACTCGACAATTCAAAAGACGTTCGCGGCAACGTAGAAGATGGCGTCAGGGAAACAAAATGTCTACTCGACCGGTTTAACGAGATCAGCATGCAGTTTGCGGAACCTATGTCAGATGACGAGATGACCGCGTTACTGGATGAACAGGCTAAATTACAGGATGCCATTGATTCTGCCAATGCATGGGACCTCGAGCGTACCCTGGACATAGCCGCCGATGCATTGCGGCTTCCCGCGTGGGATGCTGATGTGGCGTCTTTATCAGGCGGTGAAAAACGCCGGGTGGCGTTATGTAAATTACTTCTTTCGTCTCCGGATATGCTGTTACTCGATGAACCGACTAACCACCTCGATGCGGAGTCGGTCACGTGGCTGGAGCGGTTTTTACATGACTATAAAGGGACGGTTGTTGCCGTTACCCATGACCGTTATTTCCTCGACAATGTTGCAGGCTGGATACTCGAACTCGACCGTGGCCATGGCATCCCCTGGGAAGGAAATTACTCGTCCTGGCTGGATCAAAAAGACAAACGCCTGGAAAATGAAGAAAAGCAGGAATCAGCACACAAACGTACCATCAAGGCGGAACTGGAGTGGGTACGTTCTAACGCCAAAGGCCGTCATGCTAAAAGCAAGGCCCGACTGGCCCGTTTTGAAGAGTTAAATTCCAGAGAAGTACAAAAACGCAATGAAACCAAGGAAATTTATATCCCCCCCGGCCCAAGGCTGGGTGAACTGGTGATAGAAGCCACCGACCTATGCAAAGCCTTCGGCGATAAAGTGCTGGTTGATAATTTCAGCTTTAATCTGCCGCGCGGGGGAATTGTCGGTGTGATAGGCCCTAATGGTGCAGGTAAAACAACGCTATTTCGTATGCTGACCGGTCTGGAAAAACCGGATAGTGGCGAAATTCGCTTTGGTGAATCCGTAGAGCTGGCTTATGTCGACCAAGAACGAACGACACTGGAAGATGATAAAAATGTCTGGGAAACCATATCAGACGGCCTGGACACGATTACCGTCGGTAATTTTGAAATGGCTTCACGCGCATATTGTTCGCGTTTTAATTTCAAGGGCTCGGACCAGCAAAAGATAGTCAAGACGTTGTCGGGAGGTGAACGTAATCGTTTGCACCTGGCTAAATTATTAAAAAGCGGCGGCAATGTTTTATTGCTTGATGAACCAACAAATGATCTCGACGTCGAAACCCTGCGAGCACTGGAAGAAGCCTTGCTGGATTTCCCGGGCTGTGTCGTTGTCATTTCTCATGATCGCTGGTTTCTGGATAGAGTGGCGACACATATCATGGCATTCGAGGATGAGAGCCAGGTCGTCTTCTTTGAAGGTAATTTTTCCGAGTATGAAAAAGATAAAATCAAACGGCTGGGTGAAGGTGCAACCGAACCGCATCGGATCAAGTATAAAAAACTGACGCATTAAAAAGATTAGTGCTGAGTGCTTTAAGGGCTAACTATAACCGTCATTCCGGCGCATGCCGGAATCCAGGGATGATGACAGGGACGAATATGGTACGACTGTCATGCGTAGTGGGAAGTAGCGTGGTTACAGCAGAGTGTAGTGGCAGTCTGGATTCCGGCATACGCCGGAATGACGGGCTTAGTGGTACTCAGCACTAATCACTTAACACTGATTCTAATAATCCTTGTTTTCAATTTCACTTAGCGGACTTTCCCAGGTTTGCGGGTGTATAGCAGCATCGGTGTCACCGAAATCATCAAGCACAAGATTATCATACGGCCCTGACCAGTCCTCAGGTGCATCAATGGATTCCAGTGCGAGTTGATTCCACTCCTCACTGTCCAGTTCAGCCAGATCCCCATCGAAGTATTGTATGTCGATGGTGTCTTCTGAATCATTAATGGCAACGACTTTGAATGTTTTGCCTTCAAGGTTCCGAAACCAGTCTCCGACAACGACCTGATGATTGATTGACATGAACACGCCCTCCAGAAGTTCCTTACGTTTAGTTATTAACTGAAGAAGAATCTCAACTGTTATGGATAATTTAACCATAGCACCAGATTGCAAATTATTCTAAATAAAAATGACAATTATTTTTAGAAAATTTTTATTTTATTACAAATCAATTTACTACGATCTAATTTAAGAATTATTTTAAGTCGAGGAAGTCGAGACACTTTTAAGTTATAAATGAAACTTATAGATAACCTTTCTACGAAAAACTGCCTTTATTACGACAGATGGTTACTATGGTCTTTATGAAAAACCGTGTGATTATTGAGTACTTTGTGATACCGCTTTTACATATTCAAATTCACGGGTTTCGATAACATCACCCACTGTATTGACGACGGAAACTTTCCATTTCCCCAACCAGTCCGGCAACATATTTTTACTTGACCAAATACGCCAGCGAGGACCGCGTACATTATATTCAACCTCGGAAATGATAGTGCCATTGTGCTCCCAGCGATGTTTAACTGTATGGCCAGCCATATCCCGCAAGTCAGTAAAGAAAAATATTTTTTCTATGTCATTACTGATTTGTGAAAGGTCGTTACTGATTTGTGAAAGCTCATCGACAGGCTCACGGTCAACCACATCACGCGTTAAAACCGCACGGGCAACCCGTCCTTTTGAAAAACCGGTTTGTTCTGTCATCGGTTGCGGGGTTTGATTTTCTGCAGCAACGGGGCTGATGTTATCCGTTTGAGAATCCACTACCGGTTCAGCAATCGCAACGTGAGACACCAATATCACAGAAAAGACCACAAGACGTTTTTTATTCATGTTTTATAACCCCGATTCAGTAGACCAGTTTAGAATTGGTATTAGCGCATTATGAATAAATAATCGGCTGTACTCTGCTTATCTTTACTGATGAATGTGTCGATAAAGTCTTTCGTAGGTTGGTGCTGAGGTACGAAGCCCAACCACCGCTGTTGGACTTCGTGCTTCAGTCCAACCTGCGAAGAACTATCTGTTTACGATACCCTCACTATTCCTTAATTAACCTTAAGCTCCAGTTCACTAAACCAGGCCCTGATTTACGCCCATAAAAATACTTAATGTGAACAGCCTCACAGTTCACCTGACTATGCTATATTAGAGTGGATATTATTACCCATCACCCTTATGGGATTACATCAAGGGTCGATAATTAGAAACAAATATAATGACGGCTGGGTAGCAGGCATTCACAGTCATCAATAACACTGAAACATTTTTGTAAATGCACTCATTCATGAAATACCTAGGAGACTAACATGTCAACGGCAGACTTATTAACACTCTGGTCTGATCAGCTCGCGATATCAGTTCCCGTCTGGCTAATCATCCTCATCACTTTGATGTATTTTGCACGACATCCTGCGCATAGCGCGATTCGTGCTGCGAGTAAGGTCATACGCAATTCATTGCGATTATCATCAAAATCTGTATTGTCCGCAGAAGAACGATTAAAGCAACGAAACAAGGAAGTCCTGATTGCCGCCGGACGGGAAGCGACAGAACGCTATATTGAACGCGAATTTCGACGCGTTGAAAGCGTGGTTAACCGTGACCTAAGTGGCTATCCATCATTACACCGGGATCTAAAAGAACAGATTGTCAATATTGATGAAGATTATCGTCAATCCAGTGAAGTCCCGCCATCACCACCCGCCTGGATTCAAGCAGTAGAAGCCGTCGCTAAAATACCTGCAAACGGCGATCCGATGGTAAGTAAAATTCTGGGTGATATCCAGTCAACGATTAATAATGTACATAACACCGCGATGCAGGAATATAGGAACTCCTGTAAAGAACGGCATATGTTATTGAAAAAAATGGTGCCCTATTGGCGGAAAATCGAACATTCTATTTCGAATGTTGAAAGCAGGATTTTTAGCCTGGAAAAACGATCAAAAATCATCGATCAGCAAATCGAGAAATATGAAGACATCATGGCTAAAACAGACCATGCGGTACGTATGCTGTCCTCCTCTTCAATGACACAATTCTTTATCTCCGCCATTGTTTTAAGCATCGCCCTGTTGGGTGGACTTATCAATTTTCAGCTTATTGCCTTGCCCTTTTCTGAAATGGTGGGCGCCAATACCTATATCGGTGAAATGAGAGCTGCCGATGTAGCCGCACTCTTTCTGGTGCTGATGGAAACGGCGCTGGGCATATTTTTAATGGATGCACTGGGCATAACACGTCTGTTCCCTATCATTCACTCAATGGATGACAAGCTACGCCGCAAAATGATCTGGGCAGTACTCACCTTTTTGTTTATCTTCGCCTGTATCGAATCGTCTCTTGCCTATATGCGAGATTTCCTGGCAGCAGACCGGGAAGCATTAACACAATCACTCGCAGGCGTCGCCGTTGCGAAACCTGAATTCCGCTGGATACCTTCTATGGGTCAGATGGTCATGGGTTTCATATTACCGTTTGCGTTGGCCTTTGTTGCCATTCCACTTGAATCATTTATTCACTCTTCGCGTACTGTTCTGGGTGTTTCGATGTTAGGTATGCTCCGTGGGCTTGCCTTTGTCCTGCGTTTATTAGGCAATATTGCGCATAATATGGGTAATGTCTTGATCAGCCTTTATGATTTGATTGTTTTCATTCCTTTACGTATCGGGCAAAGTTTCAGCCATAAAAAAGAAGTAGAAGCACCCAATACACCAATGCTTGAGCACGATTCTGATGATTCTCATTATTCATTGGGTTCAGGATCTTCTCCAACCCCAGGCCCCAGGGAAGAGGTAAAATAAATGCGTAAGATTACTCTGTTTTTACTAATATCAGTATCAGTGCTTATTTCCGGCTGCTCGTCAGATCCTGCTGCGCGCGCCAAAGCGGTATTTTTACTGTTGGATACATCGGGCACTTATACCAATGAAATCAACAAAGCACAGTCAATCATCAACTACCTGCTGGGCACCTTAACCACCGGAGATTCAATGGCGGTTGCACGTATCGATAGTGGTAGTTTCAGTGAAAAGGACATTATCGCCAAAGTAACATTTGATAACCGGCCTTCGGCAACAAATGAACAAAAACGTGCTTTTCAGAAAACCATCAACAAGTTTGTTTCTACTGTTAAAAGCAGTTCTCACACGGATATTACCGGCGGCATGTTACAGGCGGTTGAATTCCTCAATGAAACGGGCGCAGGAAAAAAACACATTCTGGTTTTCTCTGATCTTAAAGAAGAATTACTAAAGGGACATGTTCGTGACTTCCCTATCTCCTTTGCTGGCATCACTATTACGGCACTCAATGTCACCAAACTACGATCAGATAATGTCGATCCGCGGGAATACCTGAAAAGAGTGGATTACTGGCGTGAACGTGTCGAAGCCGGCGGCGGCAAATGGAAAGTGATCAATGATCTGGAACGCATAGAGGCTTTACTGGAATAAAAATCCGGCATTGACTCGTAATTTAAGTCACCTACTACCGGTATAACCGGTAGTTTGAATTTAGCCCCCCAGTGAGAGGCTTTGCATCACGGACTCAATTACCATTATACCGACACAAACCACCGTCATTCCGGCATGTCTTTAGCCAGAATCCAGCTGACTCAGAAATAATTCACTGTACATTGAAGAACAGCCCTGAAACACAATGGTGCCCCCATTCTCATACAGATAACCATTAGCGCTCAAACACCGCAATCGCTTCCACATGCCCCGTATGGGGGAACATGTCCATCGCGCCGGTGTGAGTGAGTTTAAATCCATGGGTATTCACCAGAACATCTGCATCTCTTGCCAATGTTGATGGATTGCAGGAGATGTAAACTATTTTTTTAACACCCGTTTTGGGTAACCACTGCACGACGTTTAATGCACCACTTCTGGGTGGATCCAGCAGGACTTTATTGTAGCTTTGTCTCGCCCATTGAGCCTGTTCAAATTCACCGAATAAATCACTTTTGTAAAACTCGACATTATCGATTTCATTTAGTTTCGCATTTTGCCGGGCAAGCTGTACCAATTCATCGCTACCTTCAACGCCGACGACGGCAGCACCGCTGCGTGCAATAGGTAAAGTAAAATTACCCAGGCCACAAAATAAATCAATTATCTTATCTTCGGGCTGGGGTGCAAGATAACTGACCGCAAGATCTATCATTTTTTTGTTTATATCTGCGTTAACCTGGGTGAATTGCGTTGGCTGAAATGCCATCTCGATGTTGTAGCCAGGCAACTCATAGTGCAGTTGCGTTTTTTCAGGATCTTGTTCTGGCAGCAATGGCACAACGCTGTCCAGGCCACCAGGCTGTAAAAAAATCATAAAGTCATTTCGTTGGGCATACTGCACCCATTTGTCCCTGTCTTCTGCGGGCATGTCGACCAGGTGGCGAATGATCAGTGCGGTTGCATCGTCGCTGACAGCCACTTCGATTTGCGGAATTTTATCGCGTATTTTTAAGCCAGTAATAAATTCTGCCAGTGAAGCTACTTTTTTACCGACAGATGGGTGCATCACCTCGCATTGGGCGATATCGGCAATGAAACTATTGCGCTTCTCGCGAAAACCGACAAGCACCCTTTCCTTCTTTATGACGTATTTGACGCCCAGCCTTGCTTTGCGCCGATAACCCCATACCGGCCCTCTGACAGGCTCAAGCACCGATGCCGAAGTAACATGGCCAATATGCTTGAGGTTATCCAACAGGATGGCCTGTTTTTGTTTGATTTGTTCTT
>JAUWSG010000179.1 GCA_030610155.1 Gammaproteobacteria bacterium | reverse complement strand
TAAGCGTGGAAGATTGCTGATTAGGGGGCTTTGTTTTTATCTTGAGGCAATTGAAGGTCAGAGTCTCTCCGGGCGTCCTGCCCTCACGAGACATAAGCACGTCCCTGTGCAAAAAAAGTTAGGCGGCGTAATTCGTGGCTTGTGAACTATAAGATAATAACCATTAGATACAAAAACTTACAGAAATTACTCCTTACATATCAAAAGGTAATTTTCATTACATAATAATTGACAACATAGTGCAATGTATGGAAAATGAGCTGCATATGTTAATTAGTTCTATGTATAGATCTTTTAGTTATATACAAAATTTAGCTGCATGTGGGAGCAATACAAAATGTCATCAACAACAACAACAAATGTCAGATTCTTACATTTCTGCTTTTATCCATATGAAATCGGTGAATGGGACGGCGAAGAAGAATACGCTGCAAAACAATTAAATAACATGCTGGCAACGATGGACATGATACTGCCAGAGCATGTAAGCATCAGTCTGTGCGCTGCCATGCGTGCGAAAATATGGGAAGACTGGAGTAGTAAAACCAAAATTCTGAATATCACTCAAAATGAGATCATGTCTTATGCCCTGGCGACGTTAAAAACATATTTTGATCGCAATGAATTACACCATGCGGCATAACATACATAAGTATATTTAATAAATCAGGAACAAGAACAGAATAACGGGCAATGCCTGCTCTTCACATTCGCGCACGCATGCGCACATTGCAGTCACCCATTTAAGTCATTGCTGCACTAAATTATCAAGTTCGCCATCCATATGTAATTCCGTCAATTCGGAAAAACCACCAATCCACTTATCCTTGATCATGATTTGTGGAACAGTCCGGGCATGATCAGTTTTCTCCAGCATTTCTTTCAAACCTTCACTGGATTGATCCACCCTGACTTCTTCGTAAGGAATCTTCCATTTGCTTAACAATAACTTGGCTTTGTCACAAATCGGGCAAGTGCCTGTACTGTAAATTTTAACTTCTGCCATCTAAGCACCCAATAATAAATAAAATCTGATTGTAACATGCGCGCAATATAGAAAAAGAAGCCACCCTGGCTATTTCTATTACTCATCTATTCCACAGGCATATAATTTTATTTGTTCCATACCATTAGAAAAACTAATTATTTAAGCGAGGGATGACACCAACGGCACTACAAATTGTCAGCGCGCCGACACCGAGCCGGAACAGATTCACATTTTTGCACAAACACCCCGGAATCTAAGGCCAATTTGAGAAATAGCTCACAAGCCATTAATTTCTTTACTACAGTTATTTATATCCGTACCGATACTGTCATCAGCAACGTAACGTATTGGGTACATTTATTATGCATTTTACTCCAATGATCACTCTGCTTATTCTCTCTTTGGGCATCTTTAGCTCAAGTACTGCCATTGCTCAATCATCACCCTCTGATATAGAAATTTTTCAATCCTGTTTCTCGGCGCCGCAAACTAACCAATGCACTAATGCTGATTTCAATAATGATGGCCTGATTAACATACAGGACTTTAGTTTGATTCGTAGTGCCACGCGTGGAGATTTTAATCGCAATGGCTTAATCGATTTAAGAGATGCACCAGATAATCAGGATTTGAATTTCCTGGAAATGTGCATTGAGCAGAACACACAAACCGATTGTAACTTAGCGGACTTGAATAATGACGGTTCTATTGACTATTTGGATATAGATGTATTTTGCGATTTTATTATATATGATTTGAACAACGATGAAATTGTTGATTTAAGCATTAATACCAGCCCGGCATTCCAACATCTTGACGATAAAAATCTCAACGAAGGGGAAATTACAACTTTCTATATTTGGGCCAGGGATGCCGAGGACGATATAGTCACTTATACTTTGGAAAATGCACCCGAGAATGCAATTTATACACCCGTTGTCATGGGTGACTTTAATGATGACGGGATTGTTAGCGACCAGGATGTTTTGCTCATTACAACATTAGGTACTGAGCTCTATGATCAACGATTCGATCTGAACAATGATAATCTTGTCGACCAACAGGACATTGAAATATTACAAGACCTTGTCGGCACATCCAGACAAGCCTTACTCTTTGATTGGACACCCGGCACGAAAGATTCCGGGCTATATGAAATACTGATCACTGTAACAGATGCACGTGGTTTGACAAGCCAGAACAAAATCGTATTGACCATTTATGACATAGATGCATTAACAAATTATTATTCCTATGACGATGTTCTTCTGATCATAAATAGCCAATCAGAAGCATCACAGATAATTGGTCAATACTTTTCTGAAGCCCGCGTTATCCCGGCCTCCAGAATCGTGACTATATCAACAGCCGAAAACGAAACAATTTCCCGGCAAACCTTTGAACAGGATATTCGCTTGCCCATCGAGCAATTTATTAGCGACAATAATCTGAATTCAGAAATTAACTATATTGTCACTACCAAAGGTGTACCACTTCGAGTTTCTACTAATCTAACCGCGGCCGACCATGCCTCTGTCGATTCGGAACTAAGCCTGATATCAGGGCCTTACGCGGATCAAATAGGTACTGCAAATGCCACTAAAAACCCGTATCACCAATTTGATTTTCCTTTCTCAAGAGAAATGTTCGGCATTTTTCTGGTCACCCGATTGACGGGCTATACCGTTAATGATGTTTTGACATTAATCGACAGATCAGCCCAACCCGAACAGTTTGGCACATTCGTGCTCGATGTTGACCCATCAAAAGACAATACCACGGGGTTCAGTATAGCCAACCAGTCGCTACGCGACGCCACCCCCATTCTTGAAGAAGCTGGTCATTTTGTTTTTCTGGATGAAACCAATACCTTTATCACGGATAAAACAAATGTGCTTGGTTACGCAAGCTGGGGCAGTAATGATGCTAATGATACTGATAATGCAAAAACACATTTTGTGTGGCTCCCCGGCTCTATTGCCGAAACGTTTGTTTCAACCTCTGCCAGAACCTTTACGCCTCCAGCCACCTATGGGCAATCTCTGATTGCAGACCTGATTGCAGAAGGTGCCACCGGCGCCAAAGGTTATGTTTACGAACCCTTCCTGGCCGCCATGGCTAAACCGGATATATTATTTGATCGATATTCTAGTGGATACAGCCTGGCTGACAGTTATTTCTCTGCATCCAGCAACCTGGGTTGGCAGGGTGTTGTGGTAGGCGACCCCAAAATGGCCATTAATTATAACATTCAAAGCCCTGCTATTGATGCGAACACAGGCGCGGACAATGGTAATGGTCAAGCAGATCAAAATACCGGGGCATCAGATCCAAATCCAACTCTAAATCCAGATACACAACAGACAAGTTTAAATATCACCACAAAAGGGTCGGGCAGTTTAGGTCCATGGGCCTTTATGTCACTATTACTTCTGCTGTCAGTTAAATTATCTCGAAACAGAAAAGAGTCCACCATAAAAATATTCTGATTTTTATTTTCTGCACAGCGCAAAAATCAACATCACCACATCGATACAAAATATTTCTGGTGAATCAAAACTATTCGTTCGCAACGCCAGATCAAAAAACTGTTCACCATCGCATTTAGAACAAGTATAAACTTACTTCTCTGCAGCCCGCTGTCTGAACCTGATAAACAACAAAAAAACGAAACTCTAAAAGTTGTCCGTAGCATGCAACAGTCTTACAGACTAAAAACCACTTCTTTTAATCTGTAAGACTGGAAAAAATATTTCAATTTTTTACATAATCATTTTTTTGATCCGCCAACCTGTCTAATCCTTGCGTTGAATTTCTAATCAACTCATAATGCTGTCCTCGTTTGGGTACAGCGTCAGATGAGTTAAATAAAAAAATATCGACCCGGCTCAAACGAAAACATGGATGAAATAATGTAGCGAAGGTGGAGGGTATGATGCATATAAATAGTCAGCGGTTCCGTATCGATTTTATTTTTCTATCAATTCTGTTTTTTAGTTTTTTCCAGGTCAATCACGCATTTGCAGACGCCAATGGGCGCGACGGTTTTTCAGGTTTATCCGGCCCGATAACAACCTGTACTGAGTGCCATACGCCTGGTGCACCAATGCCAACCGTCACACTGACGGGCCCGGCCGTTGTCAGTGTGACGGCAGGATCAACCAGTAGTTTTACATTTACCATGATGGGCGGCCCAGCCGTTGTCGGCGGCGTGGATATTGCGGCTAGCGCGGGCACGATTATCGATACCAATATGGCAGGGACTAAAATCTCGGCCGGCGAACTGGTCCACAGCGCGCCTGCACCGATTACTGGTGGCACCATAACCTGGACCTTTGATTGGCAAGCACCCATGGCCGGGGGAACCTATACCATTTTCGCCGCAGGCCTATCGGGTGACGGTGACGGGTCTGAACTTGGCCCACCTGATGATCCTGCTCTTGTTGGAGACGGCACTGCGATAACGTCTATACAAATCGTCGTCGATCCACCCGCAAATCAAATCCCGGTTGCCATGATAACAGCACCCGCTACAGGTACCGCAGGTATGCCGGTCACTCTTGATGGTTCCGGATCAACAGATACGGATGGCACTATCGTCTCTTATGACTGGGATTTTGGTGACACCATGATTGGCACGGGGATGAGCACCACTCATACTTATGCTACTCCCGGTACCTTTACGGTCACACTGACAGTAACGGATGATGCAGGTGCAACTAACAGCGTTATGACAGACATCATTGTGACGGTTGGCGCGCCGCCAGGTAATATACCACCTGCTGCAATGATCTCCGGACCAACAACCGGCACTGAAGGCATGGCCGTTACATTTGATGCCAGTGGTTCATTAGATCTCGATGGTATGATTGTTTCGTATGATTGGGATCTTGGTGACACCATGACCGCTACCGGAATCAGTGTTACTCACACCTACACGGTTGGCGTTTATACTGTCAAGTTAACAGTAACGGATGACACAGGCGCAACCAATAGTGCCATGATGGATATTGTCATAACCACTGTCACTGCACCTCAGCCTCCAATGGCTAATGCAGGCGGACCTTATATGGGGACCATCGGCATGGCAATACAATTTGATGGTTCTGCATCCTCTGACCCGGACGGTACTCTCGTCTCTTATGACTGGGACTTTGGCGATAGCATCATGGGAACAGGCGCTACCCCAACGCATATGTATAGCATGGCAGGCACTTACACTGTCATGTTAACCGTCACTGATAATGATGGCATGGCAGGATCTGTTACCACCATGGCGGTTATTACCGATCCCGCCTTACCGCCAACCATGCCTGGTCCTATGCCTGACGGTGCAGCGCTTTATAACGACAATTGTGGTAGCTGCCATGGCCCCGGAGGAACGGGTGGCACCGCCGAAGACGTTACCGGAGAATCGGCCGATGACATTATGGAAGCGATCATGGAAGAGCCGACGATGATGTTTTTACTTGACGTCCTCAGAAAAAGCGACGTCATGGCGATAGCCCACTATCTGGAAGAAGAGGGTGAAGAAGAAGAAATAGACGAGGAAACCATTGACTCTACTTCAGTGACTTTATATGACACATTCTGTGCTTCCTGTCATGGTACTGCTGGAGCCGGTGGATCAGCCAAAGCTGTCATCGGGGCCACAGTCGCTGACATTAAAGATGCAATCCCCCGGGAACAAACGATGGCGATACAAGTCAGCGTCCTCAGTGAAGTCTACATTGCACAGATCTCTGATTATCTTATTCAACTGGATGCATCGAATAACACGACCAGACGACCTGTCAATAACAGTGTGAATGCGAATGATAGTGGCGGCGGTGGTGCTTTATACTGGTTTAGCTTGTTTATCGCCAGCGTACTGTTTATGAGCCGCAGGCGCCGTATCAAGTCATAAACGTAATCACACAATAAAAAAAGGGGGCGAAAGCCCCCTTTTTTTATTACTAAAAATACAGAACATAATCAATATCGTCCTGCTTTCAATGCTTTAATGTTTCGCCAAAGGTGATCTTGTCAAACAATTCCCGGCTAACAGGATTTTCCATTATTTCATGCGCAACAATCAAGCCAGCTACAGACCACACCTGAAAAAAGTTCGCGCGCCGGCCTATCAAGCCGCCATTTTCACCATCATAATATTCAGGCCAGTTGTCTTCCTTGATTCTGTCTCCCATTTTCTTCAATGCTTCTTCAGCCAGTTCTACACGCCCGGTGCGAACT
>JAUWSG010000211.1 GCA_030610155.1 Gammaproteobacteria bacterium | reverse complement strand
GAAGCAATACGCTGGGGTGTTGCCCGCGGTTTATTCTCGAATGAAGCCGGCCTTGGTTCTTCGCCCATGGCGCATGCCGCGGCACGTACCAACGAGCCTGTACGCGAAGGTCTTGTCGCCATGATGGAACCCTTTATAGACACACTGATCATATGCTCCATGACCGGCCTGGTGATCATCGTGACAGGTGCTTACATAAATAAACCGGATGACCTGGTTGGCGCCGCATTAACTGCTCATGCATTCAGTCTATCATTAGGTGATGCAGGCGCATTGGTTGTCGGCTTTAGTTTGTCATTATTTGCATTTTCCACCATCATCGCGTGGTCTTATTATGGAGACCGTTCTGCACGATTTCTGTTTGGTGACAAAGCAGTGATACCTTACCGTATATTTTATATTATGCTGGTTGTATTTGGCGCGGCAGTGCCATTACAGCTGGTCTGGAATATCGCAGACACGATGAATATTCTCATGGCAATTCCAAATCTTATATGCCTGGTACTGCTTGCCGGCCTTGCCAAAAAACTAAGTGATGAATATTTTTCCCGACCGCATTCAATAACGGAATAAAAAAAATAACACAGATATTTTCTGTCAATCAGTTTGAGTTATATGATTACACAAAAAGAAATTAAAGAATCAGTCAGTCGTGCATTATCAGAAGATGTAGGCAGCGGCGATGTATCTGCTCAGATCATTCCGGAAGATGCGCATAGCCGGGCAATTGTTATCAGCCGTGAGGTCGCTATAATTTGCGGCACTCAATTGTTCGACGAAGTGTTTAGACAACTCGACCCCAAGGTGACTGTTAACTGGCATATAAAGGATGGGGATGAAGTCAACGCCAATCAAACTTTGTGCGAAATAAGTGGTCCATCACGCTCATTACTGACTGGAGAACGAACAGCACTTAATTTCCTGCAGACCTTATCAGGTGTTTCAACATTGGCAAATCGGTATATGAAAGCCATATTGGGAACCAAAACCAGAATCCTCGATACACGAAAAACACTTCCGGGTTTACGAAAAGAATTAAAATATGCTGTTAAATGTGGCGGCTGTTATAACCACAGGATGGGGCTCTATGATGAGATCCTGATAAAGGAAAACCATATACAAGCAGCCGGTTCCATACAAAAAGCGATCGAACAGGCCCGCACGCTCACGCCGACAATTAAACTCGGCGTGGAAGTAAAAACGATAGATGAACTTAAAGAGGCCCTGACTGCAAACCCGGATAGAATATTACTGGACAATATGGAGCTTACATTATTACGCCGGGCGGTTACCCTGACCGCAAATCAAATCCCCCTGGAAGCTTCAGGCGGTATCACCCTTAACAACATACGCTCGATTGCGGAAACCGGCGTAGACTACATTTCTGTTGGTAGCCTGACAAAAAATCTGGCCGCGATTGACCTCTCAATGCAATTTTCATAATCAACAAGCTCTAACAGCATTAAAATCATAGAGTTACGATCAAACATAGTCTGCTCCGTGCGTTCTATAACTAATAATGGTATTGTTGCCCGACTTTTTATGGCTGTAGCAAGTTGTAACTACTACGATATATAACTATTACGATATATAGCTATTACGATATATAACTACAGCGAATTATTGGAGATTTTTTGTGAACATTGCACCTAAATATTTATTCATTGCTTTATTCTCAGGTCTGCTTGTATTGTCTGGCTGTTCTAAACAGGAAGAAGAAGAAGCAAAACAGGACAATCCAGCCGCAAGCACACAAGCACAACCCTCAACTTCAACTGCATTGCCATCCAACCATCCGACAATGCCACAGCAGGCACCAGCCGCCTCGCAAGGTCCTGTAGGACAAGGCAAAGTACTCAAAGCCATGCATGCCAGTGGTTATACCTATATGGAAGTTGATACGGGTGATAAAACAGTCTGGCTGGCCGCGACCTCACTGAAAATCAAGGCCGGTGATACAGTACAATGGCAAGGCGCATCAGTAATGAAAAACTTTAATAGCAAAACACTACGTCGTACTTTTGATGAAATTCTATTTGTATCAAAAGCCTCAGCAGTAAAATAACTGCACTCAGGTTTTATAGGGTGTACCCTCCGGGCATAAACTAAGATACGCACCCTGCAACAAAAAAAGCCTCTGTTTGAATTTAGTCAAACAGAGGCTTTTTTATATACTTTTATTTTGATCTAAGGTTTTGTAGCACCCTTGGCAAAATTACCCAGCGCCTTGGTCACCTTATTAACAACCTTGTCACAACCCTTCATATTATGTCGCGAAACAAGATATGCAGGATCATTGTAACTTAACCAGACCTGTCCACTTTCATCTTCCCAGGCCAGGGCTTTTTGCGGCAAATCTATCGCTATTGTTTGTGCACACACCATCATGGGTGAACCGATTTTCGGATTACCGAAAATTAATAACTCTGTGGGCCTCAAATCAACACCAGCGCCTTTCGCACCTTTTGCGTGATTTATTCGTTTAAAAATTGTCATGCCTTTTTTGTTCAACAAGGCTTCCATACGATCAAGGGTCTCTCCAACGCTGTGCGCACTCTTGACTGATATTAACCCAGTGTCAGCAAAAACGACCGGGGAAGCCAATAATAGGAATACCGCTAAAAATGCCAGTTTATGCATAAGGTCGTCTCCACTCCTGAGTAAGGTTGATATTATTTTTACATAAAAACAGTATAATAACGCAAAACCCTCTGTATTCAAGTAGAATGTTGACGTCATATTTTACCGGCCAGTGATTCAATCCCGGAAACAAGAACAATACACTCATTCTCTGCCGTAGTTGACTACTGCGCACTGAAAACAGATGATTATAAACCGGACAGAAATCATTACACACACAATATAATACAATACAAAAAACTCTCATGCGCACAACACAACTATTACTCGCCACACAAAAAGAAACACCCGCTGACGCTGAAATTATAAGCCATCAGCTTATGTTACGTGCGGGGCTTATTCGCAAGCTTGCAGCCGGTCTGTATAGCTGGTTACCCCTTGGTTTACGAACCCTTCGCAAAGTTGAAAATATAGTGCGTGAAGAAATGAACAATGCGGGCGCACAGGAAGTCCTGATGCCGACGATCCAGCCGGCAGAACTTTGGCAGGAATCAGAACGCTGGGAGCAATATGGGCCGGAGTTATTACGCCTCAAAGACAGGCACAACCGGGAATTTTGTTTCGGACCGACTCATGAAGAAATCATCACCGACCTCGTTCGACACGAACTGCGAAGCTATAAACAACTTCCGGCCAATTTCTATCAAATCCAGACGAAATTTCGTGATGAAACCCGGCCCCGATTTGGTGTCATGCGCTCACGTGAATTTATAATGAAAGATGCCTATTCGTTTCATATCAATGAAAAATCATTACACGAAACCTACCAGCTGATGCATGAAACCTATTGCCGGATTTTCTCACGTATCGGTCTGGATTATCGTCCCGTCCAGGCCGATAGCGGGAGCATTGGCGGGAATATTTCTCATGAATTTCATGTCCTCGCCGCATCTGGCGAAGATGCTATCGCCTTCAGTTCTGACAGCGACTATGCCGCTAATGTTGAACTGGCAGAAGCTGTCGCGGATAGTGGAGATCGGCCTGGTGCGTCAGAAAAAATGGAAATTGTCGATACGCCTGATCAACATAGTATTGAAGAAGTCAGCGCCTTTTTGAAAGTTAAACCGGAACAAACGCTGAAAACCCTGCTGGTCCAGGGCACCGAAAACAGTATCATAGCACTCGTTCTCAGAGGCGATCACGAACTCAATACTATCAAAGCCGAAAAACTGGAAAACATTCTTTCCCCGCTTACCTTTGCAACACCCGAACAAATCAAGGAAGTGGCCAATTGTGATGCGGGCTCCATTGGCCCGGTTGGACTTTCCATCCCCGTGTTTGTAGACCATAGCGCAGCGCATGTTGCTAATTTTATATGTGGCGCCAACCAGAATTCAAAACATTATATTGGTACCAACTGGGTTCGTGATTTACCAGAACCACAAAGTGTTGATATCAGGAACATTGTCGAGGGAGACCGCAGCCCGGACGGTAAAGGCACATTATCGATCAAACGCGGTATCGAAGTAGGCCACATCTTTATGCTGGGAACCAAATATAGCGAGAAAATGAATGCGGTATGCCTGAATGAAAATGGAAAATCAGTCACAATGACAATGGGGTGTTACGGTATAGGGATATCACGCATTGTGGCCGCCGCCATTGAGCAAAATCACGATGATCGTGGCATTATCTGGCCACAATCGATTGCCCCGTTTGAAATCGCCTTATTGCCAATGAATATGCATAAATCACAACGATTACGTGACGCGGTTGAAGCCTTATATCAGCAGTTAAAGGACAATAATTTTGATGTCCTGCTTGATGACCGAAAAGAGCGAGCCGGCGTGATGTTCGCAGATTCAGAGCTCATCGGTATCCCCCACAGACTGGTATTAGGCGACAAGGGGCTGGATACAGGCACCATAGAATACAAAAGCAGAGATGGCCAAATCAGTCAAAATGACGTCCCCTTAAGCGGTGTCATTGACTTTCTAAG
>JAUWSG010000152.1 GCA_030610155.1 Gammaproteobacteria bacterium | reverse complement strand
TTAATTCCTGTTGTTACATCCTTGTAACTGATAAACGGTACGAGTCGTTTAAGCATTGCAGATCCTTTGCGTTGTTTTTTTTGTTGGCTTGCAGGGAGCACGGTTACAGACTATTGCTCCCGGAAATACTCTAATTAGTCAGTGCGACTGGTGACCTCTATTAAATGGTAACCAAATTGTGTTTGCACCGGGCCAAGTACCTTGTTGATTTCCCCGCTAAAAACCACGGCATCAAATTCCGGTACCATCTGGCCGGGGCCGAATTCTCCTAATGAGCCACCTTGTTGACCGGAAGGGCAGCTGGAATGTGCTTTTGCGACCTCTGCAAAATCAGCACCATTTTCAATCTGTGTTTTCAATTCTTCACATTGCGCTTGTGTCTCGACGAGGATATGTCGTGCTGCAGCTGTACTCATGTTTATCTCCATTTTGCAATTTGACGTTGAAGTAATAATTGCTGTTCAGTGTCTTATGATTTTACCTGTCTGTCCATCCCTTATTTGTGTGGGTTGCTGCTGGTCACCAATATCGCCTTCGAGTATGAAATCGATGTTCTCATTGAAAGTTTGTTCAACTTGCGCGGCACTCAGTGCCGGTGCCTGACCGCTTACGTTGGCGCTGGTTGAAACCAGTGCGCTACCCCATTGTTTGCACAGTTGTTTTGCTAGCGGGTGGTTTGTCACGCGGACGGCAATCGTGTTGTGATTCCCGCGTAATAGTTCAGGTACTTCCGGTTTGGCAGGGAGTAACCATGTTGTGGGGCCGGGCCAGCCGGACAGGACACGTTGTCGGGTTTCTTCATTTATGTTCTGTAAGTAGGGCGTAAGTTGGTCCATGCTAGCGGCTATAAGGATAAGGCCCTTTTCTTTTTTACGCTGTTTGATTTTCAGGAGTTGTTTAACGGCGCTGGTGTTTAGCGGATCACAACCGAGGCCATAAACGGCCTCGGTTGGATAGGCGATGATGCCGCCGTTTTTTAATGTCGCGACTGCGTTAGCGATTGAATGACTGATGTGTGCCATGGTTTACATACAGTTGATGCTTTTTAAAAATATGTGCACCCACGTTAGTTGCGCAGAGGGAAGGCAGGCGGTCGGGAAACTGGATTTTATCCAGATAGTTTTTCCTGAAGTGCTTTATCCTTGGCGATGACGATGTCGGCGTTAGCCTGGCGTTCCAATTTTATTTTTTCTGCCAGTGCTTCATTTGCCGTTGCCAGGATCTGGGCGGCGAGGTAACCCGCATTTTTTGCACCGGCCTTGCCGATGGCAACACAGGCGACCGGAATGCCGCCGGGCATTTGTACTGTTGACAGCAGGGCATCCTGGCCTTTAAGTGGGCCGCCTTCCATCGGCACGCCGATAACAGGTTTCAGGGTCAATCCCGCGACCGTCCCTGCAAGATGGGCGGCCAGTCCTGCCGCGGCAATAAAGACGCCGCAACCTCGTATATCTGCATCTTTAACATAGTCATGGGTTGCTTGAGGTGTGCGGTGAGCAGAGGTTATTTTTGCTTCAAACTCGACACCCAGCTGACTTAATACATCCATGGTGGCCTGCATCGTCGGCAAATCAGAATCAGATCCCATTAATATGGCTACGAACGGTTTACTCATGTTTTACTCCAGTATGGTTTATCTTGGTTACTGCTTTTCCCTGGTCCCGGACCAGTGATTATATCGTGATTTTTACCCGCAGGTCAGTTTTCTCGAGATATTGCACGGTGGCCAATATCGGTACGGTAATAAGCCTGGTCCCAGTGTATCTGATCCACCAGTTTATAGGCGCTGGCCTGGGCTTTGGTGATGGTGTCTCCAAGTGCCACAACACATAGAACACGTCCACCAGCCGTGACAATGTCAGTGTTATTTTCGGCTGTACCGGCATGAAAGACTTTGGCATTTTTTTCATCGGCGGGTGATATTGAAGGTAAGCCCTTGATAATATCACCTTTGTTGTAATCATCAGGGTAGCCTCCGGCGGCCATGACAACACCAAGAGAAACTCGATGGTCCCATTGCGCTTTGATCTGGTCGAGACGTTTGTCCAGTGCGGCTTCACACAGTTCTACCAGGTCAGATTCAAGGCGCATCATGATCGGCTGGGTTTCAGGGTCACCAAAGCGGCAGTTGTATTCGAGGACTTTAGGTGTGCCATCACGGGCCACCATAATGCCGGCATAAAGAAAGCCGGTATAGGTATTGCCTTCCGCTGCCATGCCTTCAACGGTCGGTATCATGACTTCCTGCATTATACGATCATGAATAGATCGTGTGACCACGGGCGCCGGTGAATAAGCCCCCATGCCACCTGTGTTAGGGCCGGTGTCGCCATTGTCGCGTGCCTTGTGGTCTTGTGAAGTGGCCAAAGGCAAAATATGTGTGCCGTCGACGATGGCAATAAAGCTGGCTTCCTCGCCGGTGAGAAATTCCTCGATCACCACACGATGCCCGGCATCACCAAACTTATTGCCAGCCAGCATGTCCTCTACCGCCTCGATAGCCTCTTGCTCTGTTTGCGCCAGGATGACGCCTTTACCTGCTGCGAGACCGTCAGCCTTGACGACAATGGGAGCACCCTGTTCTTTTATATAGGCAATAGCCTGGTCAACATCAGTGAAATTGCCGTAACTTGCTGTGGGTATATTGTGGCGCTGCAGGAAATCCTTGGTAAATGCTTTAGAGCCTTCAAGCTGAGCAGCATTCTTACTGGGGCCAAAACAGCGTAAGCCCGCACTGGAAAATAGGTCCACGATACCGTCGACCAGCGGGGCTTCCGGGCCGACGATCGTCAGTCCGATTTTGTTCGCAGACGCAAAGTCCAGCAGAGCAGGTAAATCTGTTGCGCTAATAGAAATGTTTTCCACGCCAGGTTCCAGCGCGGTACCCGCATTACCCGGCGCAACAAATACTTTTTCGACGTTGGGAGACTGTGCCGCTTTCCATGCCAGTGCATGTTCACGACCGCCACCACCGATAATCAAAACGTTCATTCAATCTCCTGGTATTTTACTATGGGGAACACGGGGTATAGATTTAAAAAACCATTTATTACCACGGAGGTCACGGTCGCTACGGACGTCCTGTCCTCTCGCGACATAAGCACGTCCCTGTGCAAAAAAAGCTTTATGGTTTTAGTCCCCTCTTCCTCTGGGAGAGGGCTAGGGTGAGGATGGGATTTGAATTCAAGCCCATAATTTTTATTTTACTCCTACCCTCATCCCAATCTTCTCCCAAAGGGAGAAGGCGCTTAAAACAACATTTATTTCTCCGTGACCTCCGGTTTTTAATCTTTAAATTCTTTTCCTCGTGCGCCCCGTGTAAAAGGTCTTTAACTACCGGTTTACGTCTACATTAATGTCTAAAATGCCGCATACCGGTAAAGACCATTGCAATATTATGTTCATCTGCCGCCGCAATCACTTCGTCATCGCGCATCGAGCCACCTGGCTGGATAACAGCTGTCACGCCCACTTCGGCAGCGGAGTCCAGACCATCACGGAATGGAAAAAAGGCGTCACTGGCCATGACCGATCCTTTGACATCCAGGCCGGCATCGGTAGCCTTGATTGCCGCGATTCGTGCGCTGTATATGCGGCTCATTTGTCCCGCGCCCACGCCTATAGTTGTCAGTTCCTTGCAATAAACGATAGCATTTGATTTGACGAATTTTGCAATTTTCCATGCGAATAATAAATCTTTCAGTTCCTGTTCGTCTGGCGCTCGTTGGGTGACAACTTTAAGGTCGGATTCCAAAACCATACCTGTGTCTCTGTCCTGTACCAGTAAACCACCCGTGATACGTTTATAGTCTAGGCCCGGTGAGCTGGCATGCTGCCATTGACCACATTCCAGTACTCGAATATTTGTCTTTGCTTCAAGAACCGGTTTTGCCTCTGCAGAGACAGAAGGTGCAATGATCACTTCAACAAACTGGCGGTCAATAATGGTTTTGGCTGTGTGCGCATCCAGGGGCCGGTTAAATGCAATAATGCCACCAAATGCAGAGGTAGGATCACAGGCATAAGCTCGATCGTATGCAACGGTGATATCGTCACCCAGGGCAACACCACAGGGGTTGGCGTGTTTTACGATAACACATGCGGGGTGATCGAATTGTTTGACACATTCAAGCGCGGCATCGGTATCAGCAATATTATTATAGGACAGCGCCTTGCCCTGAAGTTGGCTGGCGGTTGAAACGCTTGCATCTTCCTGGTGATGCTCAACGTAAAAAGCGGCTTTCTGGTGCGGGTTCTCGCCGTAACGCATTTCTTCTATTTTTTTAAATTGTGAACTGAAAGTCCGCGGGAATGCGGCATGTTCGCCATTATCCTCTATGCGTCCCAGGTAATTAGCGATTGCCCCGTCGTAACGGGCGGTGTGCTCAAAAGCCTTACAGGCAAGCGAAAAACGTGTGGTTTTAGAGACTGCACCTTTACTGGCGGACATTTCACTCAGTACGGTTCCATAATCCAGGCTGTCGACCACAATGGTAACATCAGCGTGGTTTTTAGCCGCGGCGCGGACCATGGTAGGGCCGCCAATATCAATATTTTCAATTGCCGTCGCCAGGTCACAATCGGGTTTGGCGACGGTGTTTTCAAAAGGGTAGAGGTTAACG
This sequence comes from Gammaproteobacteria bacterium, assembly GCA_030610155.1. Classification (GTDB taxonomy): domain Bacteria; phylum Pseudomonadota; class Gammaproteobacteria; order SG8-11; family SG8-11; genus JAADIM01. Next base: position 2,940 of record JAUWSG010000152.1, on the reverse strand, counting down.
ACAACAAGGTCGATTGGTCGGATATCATTTTGCTGCATGGCCTCGTCATCGGTGCCGCGCCGCCCAAGAATGCCGCCATGTACTTTCGGGTGAAGTGTTTTGAGGCGACCATCCATCATTTCAGGGAAGCCGGTGTAGTCCGAGACTTCCTGTACTGAAATATTATTATCTGCCAGGAGTTTGGCCGTGCCGCCTGTCGATAAAATTTCGACATCAAATTGCTGCAGACTTTTTGCAAATTCTACAATACCGGTTTTGTCAGAGACACTGATTAACGCACGTCTAATGGTGGGCACGCGGTTTTCTCCATTGTTTGGTTGGGTTCAGGTAAAGCACTATTGGATAAAACGGGAAATACCGTTTACTAACAGCAGGGCAGAATGGCCTCTGCTAATTGTTCGGTATCCAGTATATTTGTTTCTACAGAGTTGTTCCAAGAGGTACCTTCCCCGGGTACCCGCTTTAAATAACTTTTATTGTTTTTATTAATAATGATGTAAAACTTATGGACTTGCAGAATGACCCAGTTATTTTGTCAAGTACTTCAATGTCTGTTATGAAGAACTAATAAACCAGTTCTTCATAACGACAGGTGCTTCTTTTTCTTCTTTTTGTCTAACGGACAGTCAGACAGTCAGATATTTAGTCCAGACCGTGCTTTTTTAACTTCTTGCGAAGTGTGCCACGGTTGATACCCAGTAATTCAGCAGCCTTGCTCTGGTTGCCACGTGTATATTGCATGACAGATTCTAATAGTGGGTGCTCTACTTCGCTAAGAACCATTTCATAGATGTCGCCAATTTGATGGCCGGCCATGTCATTGAAATAATTTTCCATCATCGTCTTTACGCAAGCACGAAGAGGGTTTGAAGTTGTTTCCGCTTCAGCTGCAATAGCGTTAGCAGTAGTGTTTACGTTATCGTTATTTTGGTGAATGTGAGCCGGCATAGTACTCATGCAGCCATCTCCTTTTTAGTAGTAGTAGGTGGATTAAAAATTAAAGTATTAAAAAACTCATGTGTCATATCATATTGTTGTTCAGCAGTTGCAACCTTATTAATTACATTTCTGAACGCTGCTCCATGCGGCTGGTTTTTGCTATACCACGAAATATGTTTTCGTGCCATACGCAGTCCCGTGTATTCTCCATAAAAGCTGTATAGATTAGTTAAGTGGCCAAGTAGAATATCGCGTACTTCTGCCAGGCCTGGCTCCTCTAATTTATTGCCCGTTTTCAGGTAGTGATCAATCTCTCGAAAGATCCATGGTCTGCCCTGAGCCGCGCGGCCGATCATTATGGCATCGGCGCCGGTAAATTCCAAAACATATTTTGCTTTTTCTGGTGTAGTAATATCACCATTGGCAATGACGGGTATTGAGACTGATTGTTTGATTGAGGCAATTGTTTCGTATTCTGCATCACCTTTATAAGCACAGGCACGTGTTCGGCCGTGAACGGCCAGCGCCTGGATTCCTGATTGCTCAGCAATTTTTGCTATTTGTGTTCCATTACGGTGCGAGGTGTCCCAGCCGGTACGAATTTTTAGTGTCACCGGGATATCAACTGCACTGACAACAGACTCAAGTATTTGACTTACAAGCTTTTCATTTTGTAATAAGGCGGACCCTGCCATTACGTTACAAATTTTCTTCGCCGGGCAGCCCATATTAATATCAATAATTTGCGCACCCTTGTCGCGGTTATAGCGGGCGGCTTCAGCCATCATTTTTGGATCGGCACCCGCGATCTGTATTGCGCGAGGTTCAATTTCGCCGTCATGGTTGATGCGGCGCTGTGTTTTTTTGCTGCCCCATAACAAGGAGTTAGACGAGGCCATTTCTGAGACAGCCATGCCTGCACCAAGACGCTTGCACAATTGCCGGAATGGACGGTCTGTTACGCCAGCCATGGGAGCAAGTACAAGTTTATTTGAAATGTTGTATGGACCGATTTGCATTTTATTTATCTGAATAAATTCTTAAGACCGTCTTCGAAAAGTTATTTTCAGTCAATGTCTTTTTATTTTTTTAATCTATTCTTTACCAAAACAGTAATTTAATTTTTACCAAATTAGTAGAAAATCATTCTCCGCCCCCTCATACCTCGAGAAGGGGGACAATAGTACATCTTTATTTTGCTTTATAAAAGTACAATATACGCGACCTGGAACATTATTTTTATTTTTTTTTAGCGGCTAGTGGAATGTATTTTGCCTGAATATGTGCTATTGCCAGGGCGTGCAGTGATCCCCCTGTAAGATATACGGGCTTGAAAAATATTTTTAATATTTTGTGAAATTCGCTTGACTAAAAATTTTATTTTTCAAATTAAGGCGCTACACACGGAAGTGAAGAAATATTTTTATGAATTGAATTAAGTTGAATAACTGTCTTGAGAGGTATACCGGTAATCTATACGGGTTTACAGATCCCGGGGGTAGAAAAAATCAAATTCAAAGTTGATGGCATTTTTTCCGGGGTCAACAATTTCCAGATTGATTTGTATCGGATTACTCGATGGCATGCCCTTGCGCAGATTAATGTCGGCATCGAGATATTCCCGGGGATAAAAATTTCTGGATGCCAGAATTTGTCCTGTTGTATCGGATAATCGAATTCGCATGACCGGGTAAGGCTGGATACCTTGCGATTCATTCACCAGTGCTGCACTGATCAAAAGCGCATTTTTGACTTTGGGGTGGGTGGTAATGTCCCGGCGTGTTAATTTGATTGCCCTGATATCGTGTTTTGCCGGGATTTCACAATTGGCAATATCGCATAAATTTTCTATCCATGGCTTAAGTTCCGCATGCTGTGCCAGATCGCCACGGAAAAAATAGCTGTATTGAATAACAAAAATCAGCAGCAATAATACCAGGCCAAGTCCCCATGTCAGCGAATTCTGATAACTGGCATCATCTCCATTTTGAAAACCCAATG
>JAUWSG010000220.1 GCA_030610155.1 Gammaproteobacteria bacterium | reverse complement strand
TTAATTCCTTCTCTTTCTCTAGCTCTCTCCCTCATCGCTTCGGACGTCCTGTCCTCTCGCGACATAAGCGCATCCATGCACAAAACCCTAACCCTCTCCCAAAGGGAGAGGGAATTAAAACCAAAAATATTTTCTCCGTGACCTCCGTGGCAAATAAATATTTCTTTAATCTTAAATATTTTTCCCCGTGTTCCCCGTGGTAATCCTTGGTCTTGGTCTTTCCTGTAGTTAACGGTCTTAACGGTTCAAGCTTCTATAAGACACATCGATTGCCTGGTCCAGGTAGGCAGCATAAAACTCAACTGTATTGATACCCAGTATTTTAGGCGCCAGCATTTTACCATCACTATCGAGCAACATCACCGTAGGGGTGACCGTGACATGATACTTGTCAGCAAATTCCGATGCTTCCAGTTCAGCACCTTTAAAGTCACGCACAGAATTAAAATCATCGATCATCATTTTACGTATAATGACCTTGTCGTGGTAATCACCACTAATAACCATCGGCTTTAAAATTTCTGCCTCGAGTTTCTCACAATAGCTGCAATCATCTGCACCGAACATCACAAGAATTGGCAGGTGGCTTTCTTTAGCGGCAACAGCTTCAATAAAAAAGTCGTTGATATGTGGAATGACATGTTCTTCATTGCCAGACTCAGTCGCCAGTGAATTTCCTGCGCTTGAATCTTCATAGGAGCTCATTTCTGTGGCAAACGTCATATTGACGCTGAATAACAAAAAAAGACCGGCTAATAATGCCGTGCTACTTAATACGGAAAAAATACATCGACGCATTCCACACCCACTAACTAATTAATTATATTGAAGTATTTTACTGCAACCACACAAACCAACTTGTATGCAGCCTGATATAAGACCACATTATATGCTTAAAATTCACTCTCTCGTCTTAAAAATTACCATTGAGAAGATAAACTGAGTTGATAGCAAAATTTTGCTCAAAATTGAAAATAATACGTCGAACACATACCACGACACTCACCTGTATTGGCCAATAACACACTTGATGCCCTCATATGCTATCCTTAGGTAATTGAGCAATAAGCACAAAATTGTCATAAAAATTAAAACACTGAATACTATTCAATTAAAAATTGTTTTACTGGATGCTTAATACATCCAGACCTCAGGTCTTATGGAAAAGCAACACAGCAGTCACAGGAAAACAGGTTCGTCTACCAGAAGCAGACCCCTTGTATTTGGAGAAGTCCTTTTTGATGAATTTGAAGACGGATCCGCTGTTCTTGGTGGTGCCCCCTTTAATGTTGCCTGGCATCTTCAGGGCTTTGGTTTAAACCCCCTGTTTGTTTCAAAAATAGGCAATGATCAACGCGGCCAGCAAATTCTCGACACCATGCAACAATGGGAAATGGACACATCGGGTGTGCAGCTTGGTGACACCCACCCAACGGGTAAAGTCACTATTAAACTTGAACAGGGACAACCCACATTCAATATTGTACCTGATCAAGCCTATGACAATATTGATAACAGCGCACTCTCGCATATCGATACGTCGACATCCTATACCTTGCTTTACCATGGTTCGCTCGCGTTAAGAAACAAGGTTTCCCGACAGACATTCGATGATTTGCGCACAAAATCATCGTCTCCTGTCTTTGTCGACATCAACCTGCGTCGCCCCTGGTGGACGACTGAGATAATTCATTCTTCGTTGAACAACGCGACCTGGGCCAAGCTCAATGATATAGAACTCGCCGAGGTCGCAAAGGCAGAACCAGCCAACAAAACAAAGCAAAAAGAAATCGCGCAACAAGTACGTAAATCATTTGGGCTTGATCTACTTATCATAACATTGGGGTCCGAGGGCGCCTGGTTTATCAGTAAAGATGAATTCTTTGAAGGCGCACCGGTGCCGGCGAAAAATATTGTAGACACCGTTGGTGCAGGTGATGCATTCAGCGCCGTTACTATTTATGGACTATTGCACAAATGGCCAATTGAAGTTATTTCAATTCGCGCAATGACATTCGCCTCGTCTGTTTGTGAAATGCGCGGCGCAACAACTACAAACAAGAATTTTTATAAAGAAAACCTGTCTCTATGGGAAAAATAAAGAAGACCCCGCAAGGATTGTATATCGTTCTGGTCAGTGTCCATGGACTTATTCGGGCCGATGAACACGAGCTTGGCCGGGACGCCGATACCGGCGGCCAGATAAAATACGTTATCGAACTGGCTAAAGCACTGTCCGACAACAAAGCTGTCGAGCGTGTTGATTTATTTACACGCCAGGTCTTTGACCCTAAAGTTGACAAAGTCTATTCAAAACCTGTTGAAAAACTCAATAATAAAACATCAATCATACGTCTGCCCTGTGGGCCTCGTCGTTATTTAAGAAAAGAGGTTCTCTGGCCACACCTGGACAGCTTTATTGATAACAGTCTGCAATATATCCGTAAAGTTGGCCGCGTTCCCGATATTATTCACAGTCATTATGCGGACGCCGGTTATGTTGGTGCACGCCTGTCTCAACAGTTGGGCGTCATACTTTTACATACCGGCCATTCACTGGGGCGCGTTAAGCGCGAGCGCCTGCTGGAAAAAGGACTGAAATCAGCCTCTATTGAAAACCAGTACAACCTTAACCAGCGCATCGAAGCCGAAGAGATCGCCCTCGGTAATGCCGCACTTGTCATCGCCAGCACAAAACAGGAAATCGATCAGCAATATAGTCAATATGAGAATTACCATCCAAGACGAATGGTCGTCATTCCACCCGGGATAGATTTAAGCTGCTTCCATCCGCCTACCCGGTCTATGGATCTACCTATCAAAAATGAACTGGCAAGGTTCCTGACGAAACCAAACAAACCCATGATACTGGCGATTTCAAGGCCTGATGAACGAAAAAATATTGCCAGCCTGGTACGTGCCTATGCAGAACATCCGGAACTGAAAAAAATCGCCAACCTGGTCATTGTTGCAGGCAACCGTGATGACATCGCCACCATGGAAAAAGGCCCGCGGGAAGTCCTGCTTGAACTACTGACATTAATTGATAAATATGACCTCTACGACTGTGTCGCCTACCCTAAACACCATACATCAACCGATGTGCCAGACCTGTTTAAACTGGCCGCCAAAACACGGGGTGTTTTTGTCAACCCGGCACTGACAGAACCCTTTGGACTGACATTAATAGAAGCTGCTGCCAGTGGTTTACCCATCGTCGCAACCGAAGACGGTGGGCCAAAAGACATCATTCGCCTATGTAAAAACGGTGTGCTTATCGACCCTGTTAACACAAAAAAAATGGGCAATGCCATCTACAAGGCCATCACCAACAAGGAACAGTGGCGCCAATGGTCTAAAAACGGTATTCGCGGAGCGCATAATCACTTCTCATGGGAAGGACACGTCAACACTTACCTGAAAATTGTACGTAAAATCAGTAGTGGAAAGCGACACACAGATATAAATTCATCAACCAGAAGTCGACTCCCTACCATTGAGCGACTAGTGGTATGCGACATTGACAATACACTGCTCGGCGACAATAAATCGCTACGACAGTTATTATTACGATTAAAAAATTCGCCATACAAAACAGGGTTTGCCGTCGCAACGGGTCGTCGTTATCAAAGTGCAATCGATGTATTGAAGGAAAACAAAATCATTACCCCTGATTTGCTTTTTACATCTGTTGGCACCGAAATTCATTACGGTCATCGCATGCTGCTTGACACCGGCTGGCATCAACATATTAATCACCGCTGGGAACCGGAATCAGTCCTCGAAGCCATGCGTAGCCTGCCGGGAATAAAATTACAAGCCAAGATTGACCAACAGAAATTTAAAATAAGCTATTTTATTGACCCCAAAAAAGCACCCGGTGTGCGTGAGATCGTCGCCCACCTGCGGAAACTGGATTTACATGTAAAAGTAGTTTATTCACATGAAGCTTTCCTGGATTTATTACCAATACGCGCATCAAAAGGCCTCGCAATCCGTTACCTGGCAATGAAATGGGGAATTTCTCCGGAACATATTCTGGTTGCCGGTGATTCAGGTAATGATGCCGAGATGCTGGGCGGAAATACTTATGCCGTCGTTGTCGGGAATTACAGCCCGGAACTGGAGCGCCTCAGAGGTAAACCGCACGTTTATTTTGCCGACAACTATTACTCAGCGGGCATCATTGAAGGTATCGATCATTACCAATTTCTTACAGAAGATATTGACATAGACAAATAGTGTTCTTTTCATTCCTTCACAATAATACTGGACTATAATAAAACCACGGGATAGAAAGAAACTGAGCCCTGTTATTGCCGCGGCTAAAGTTGCAGCGATTAAAGTTGCC
>JAUWSG010000030.1 GCA_030610155.1 Gammaproteobacteria bacterium | reverse complement strand
GATACCTATAACACCGCCGCTCAGTCCTGTTATGCCAAAGCGATGGTCGGCATGGACTCTGTCATTAATGCAAGACTGGGGGTGCCGCCAGAAGCTGCATTGCCACTGTCTTTAAAAACAGGCACCCCGTCTGACGAGAACAGCACTTATTATACAGATACGCTTATTATTATATTGGATGCATACCTCTGGGAAGAATCTCCCCACAGTTACGCGCTAAACGTGTTTTTTCAATGCGCTGGTGGTGGCGACTCCCCTTCATTACAAAGCGTCAAGGCTGATTTACAATAAGCGCAGCTTCAAGTTACAAGCAGTAAGTAACAAGACCGGTACCTGAAATGCCTGTGCTGACACAAGCTCAGGGGGCTGACGGGTTCTTTTTTTCCTGATCCACTGTAGAAGTTTGCCTGGTTAAAAATAATACAAATCACGGAGCCTTAGAAACAGTTTCAAATCCCAAGATCGATATCCTAAGAGAAAATTCATTTTATTATCGAGTTTAGGCATAATAGAAAAAAACTATGTTAATGCCGCTATAATTACGCGGTTTTTCTTAGTCTTGAATCTTGAAACTGCCCTTAATACACAGAACTAATAATATGTAACAGGCAACCGATAATTAAAATCGAGATGCCTTTAAACTGACTTCACCTGGATGGAACTCAAAAATAATGATGCGTAAAATTTACTCCATAGCCACGACGGCTTGTCTTTCAACTGTTTTACTCATGCTCGGCAGTGTGGATGTACTGGCGGCTGACATGGCACAGGCTATGGCCCAGTTCGTGCCATCAAGAATGGAAGCAGGAAAACAATACAGCGTCATGATTCAGTTCAAGAATGCGGGCAATAGCACCTGGACCGGCTCTGAGTACACGCTGGGCGCAAAAAATCCGTCCAACAATACCTTCTGGGGCACAAAGCGCGTTAAGTTGTCGCCTGGTGATTCAGTCCGACCTGGTGCCACACTGACAGTCAAATTTCAGGTCACCGCCCCTTCTAAAGCGGGTGAATACAATTTTCAATGGCAAATGTATCGTCAAGGCAGTGGCTGGTTTGGCCAGAAATCGCCCAACATAAAGATCCCTGTTGAAGGTAGAGGCGATAAAAACAATGCGGACTTCGTTCTCCAGGAATTACCGGGGCTGGTTAAAGTTGGGCCACCTTATGCCGTGCTAAATGTTGGTCAAAATTTCACGGTCAAGATGATAATCAAAAATAGCGGTAACAGCACCTGGACATGGGGTAAATACAAACTGGGTTCACAAATGCCGGCCAATAATCTGACCTGGCTGATTGATCAGATCAGTCTTGATTCCCGGGAAACGATTAAACCAGGTGAGTTTAAAACATTTACGTTTAATGCTGTCGTACCAAACAAACCCGGCATATATGATTTTCAATGGCAAATGTTTGAAGAAGGTGTCGGATGGTTTGGCAACAAATCACCGGCTGTTAAAATTACGGTATTGAAATAAATGTTGTTTACACATTTTTAACAATTCAGTATGCAAAAGCACAAAACTGTCGCTTTAATGATGCTGTTGTTGCTTTAATGTAAAAACCTTTCATGATTTTTGTGGCAAAATTAATTTTTGTATAATTTTTCCAACAAAAAATCCTCCTAAGCTATTAATTTATATCAATAATTTACTAAATCTTAATGTTAGATTAAGATTCACGTTGTACTTTTTAATGTAAGAGTTAAAGGTACTTGATATTAAAAATATATAGTCACGACTTGAGCAGTATGGATTTCAGCAGTTCCACTAAAGTACAGGACTAGCCTCTAACAAACTTCGCATCTTCACGATGAAGGAATGAAATTATGTTATTAAGCCAACTGTTTAAAATTATCTTTGTTCTATTTGCGGTAAGTGGTGCGCTCATTTACAAACTTGCAAACACAGTATTATCAAAATTGTTTCTGTCTTCTGAAGAAGAGATTAACAGAACAGCGGAAACCAATTAATAATACATTTACACCGCTCTCCTCACCTCTAGTATCAGTAGAAAGGTGATCTAACCGCACTTTAAGACATCTCAAGCACAGACTAATGAGCAGCCTACAGCTGCTCACCACATTAGTCTGACAGCTCCCGACATTGATCCGGTATTCTGGATGGCATTTCATGCTTCTTCGTTAGTTTGTCGAGAATATCCAGCCAGACCTGCCTGCGATTCAAATCACGTAACAAAAGGTGATAACCCTCTGAATAAAATGTCACATCAAATGGCGAGCTGAGTTTACCCAGCAGCAGACACATTGCATCAACAGATATCACCTCATCCTTCAGGCCATAAAAGATATAAGCCGGTTTCTTGTTATCAACGGCTATCTCCTGTGCATGATCCATCAAATTTGTAATCCCGTAAGCGGCATCGAGGCGTGTTTTCGCAATATAATTCGAATCTGCGTGCAAGGCATCAAGCATTTCTTCGTTATCGGAAAAGGTTATCGAGCTTACCCTTGATACTTTCAACCCACGGATGACATGTGCGCCAAGCCACGACATACCACGGTAAAAGCTGCTGAGACTCTCCCCTCCCCACACTGCAGGGTTCACCAGGAACAGGCCTTCAACAGAAGGTAAATCCGTAGACGCCGCAGCAGACAATGCTACTGCGCCCCCCATACTGACTCCCATCAGATAAACCGGCACTTGCGGATATTCGCTTTTAACCAATTGGACCATTTCCGATACATCCCGGATTAAAAGTTCAGTTCCCGGCCATATTCCACGATGGGGAGCCTGCCCAAACCCGCGTTGATCATACGCAATCGTGGCAATGCCGTTCGCTGCCAGAAATTCTGCAGGCCAGGCAAACCCATTGCTATAATCATTAAACCCGTGCAGAGCAACAAGTACGACCCTGGGATGCTCATCGGGTAACCACTTTTTAACCGGTAAACGACTTCCATCCGAAGTTATAAACTGTGTTTGCGTTAGCTGAGGCGCCTGATTTTGATTATTAGAGGACTGTACTAATGGACTACAGGCACTCAGGCTATGGATAAGCACAATCGCGATAACAATAAAGCACTGCCGAGGTAAACAGAAGTTGGTAAATAAGTCTGATAATGTTGCCTGACACACCATTTTTTTTGCCCTATACAAAGTATGATAAAAAAATGAAAAAAATAATACTTCCAACTTCTCTGATAATAGCGATGTTGCTCTCTATTATAATCACTAAAACACTCCTCAGCACATCAAAACAAATTTCGCTTGCTCAAACAAGCGCTGACAGCACGCAGATGAAACAGGATACTACAAGCCAATATCTGGCTGATGCTGTTAAATTCAAAACAATCTCTACTAAAAATAAACATTTCGATCATCAGGAAGAGTTCAACAATTTTAATCGTCACCTCGAAAAAACTTTTCCGAAAACACATAATACACTTACCAGAAAACGGATAGGACAGAACAGTTTACTTTTCATCTGGAGAGGAACAAAAACCCAAACAGCCCCGGTTTTGTTTATCACCCATAGTGATGTTGTGCCTGCCGAATCCGGTCATACATGGTCATTTCCACCCTTTTCCGGAAAAATTTCTGACGGTTATATCTGGGGCAGAGGTACACTGGATAACAAAATAAATGTAGTCGCTCAATTACTGGCGATCGAAACACTGATCGCGGATGGATTTCAACCCGCTCGAACCCTGCTGTTCGCGATAGGTGCAGATGAAGAAACAGGCGGTGAAAATGGCGCCAGGAAAATTGCTGAATATTTAAATAGTCACAACTTGAACCCGGGCGTCATACTAGATGAGGGGGGCGTAATAACAAAAAATATAATTCCATCGATTAACAGACCAGTAGCATTAATCGGTATTGCAGAAAAAGGTTATCTCACTTTGTCTTTGCAAGTCAGCCAAACAGGTGGGCACGCGTCCATGCCACCGCGCCACACTGCTATCGGACGGTTAAGCAGCGCACTTCACAAACTTGAAGCCAGTCCATTACCGACAAAAATTACCTCGCCGATCAGGCAAATGTTTGACTATCTGGGTCCGGAAATGGGCCGCTGGAAAAAAGCACTTATTGCTAATCTTTGGTTATTTCAGCCTCTGGTCAAACACCAACTATCATTATCACCATCAACAAATGCCTCTATTCAGTCGACGATGGCGATCACGCAAATTAACGGCGGCATCGCCGAGAACATACTCCCGCCCTCAGCGTCTGCGACAGTCAATATTCGCCTGCTTCCTGGCGATACGGTCGAATCTGTAACAAACCATGTCAGACAAGCCATACAAGATCCTGGCATCATTATTAGCGTAAGCTCCGGGAGCTATGAAGCATCCCCTGTTTCAGACCCTGACACAAAATTCTTCCGCTTAATACAAAAAACAATTCATCAGCTTTACCCGAACGCATTGGTTGCACCCTATCTGACAGTTTCGGCAAGCGACTCACGACATTTTGTCAAAATGGGCCGTAATATATATCGCTTTTCACCATTACAGCTGGATAATAACGACTTGAAGAGAATACATGGAAAGGACGAAAGAATATCAGAAGTGAATTTTAATAATGCAGTCAATTTCTACCAACAACTTTTTATAAACCTAAGGAACCTCTGATTAATTCTGGGTGAGCGGATATGTGCCTGAAATCGACAAATGCAAGGCGCGAATCGCCGGCAATAGCGGGACTATTACCAAAATTTGCAAAGCTACCGCGTCCTGCTATCGCCCCTGACCTACATCCATGTAGGTCACGCGGCAGTTGTCGATTTCAGGCACATATACGCCATCCACGAATTGATCAGAGGTTCCCTAAACTAAAGTAGAACTGTCAATCAGCTATTGCCAGCTTGTCTTTTGCTTTTGTGTGCCCCTGCTCTGCCGCTTTACGATACCATTGTTGCGCCTTGGTCTTGCTTTTATTCAGCCCAACTCCTTTTCTATACATATTACCCAGTAAATACTGTGCACTGGGGTGACCTTGCTCCGCGGCCTTACGGTACCACATTGCAGATTCAACAAAATTCCGGTCCAGATCAACACCTCGATACAACAATTCACCCAATTTAAGTTGCGCCCCCAGGTGGTTGCGCTTTGCGGCACTTCTTAACCAACGTGCGGCTTCAGAAGAGTTCTTTTCCAGTACGTCACCCTCGATATACATGACACCTAATTTATATTGTGCATTGATATCACCTTTCTTGGCTGCGATCAGGTGGGATGATCCTGAAGAAAAGTTGAAACGACTATTGGTGTCAAAGGTGTCAATTTTTTGGCCTTGCCTTGCTGTATCCTGGCGTAACATTTCGCTTAAGGCAACACGTGCATTCAAACTGCCATTGCTTGCCGCTTTTCCAAACCATTTTTTAGCTTTACCAGGATCTTTAGATGTACCAATACCATTCTTGTACATAAGACCTAACTGATACTGGCTTTCTTTATTGTCGGCATTAGCTGATTTTTGTAATAAACGAAATACGCGTTTATTCTCCTTGTCACTATTTTTACCGACAAGATATAATTTTTTGGATTGATGCTGTCCCTCTGAATTCTGGCGATTAGTGAACTTGCTGTGATGGTCAATAGAATTATTTTTAGATAACTCTTCCACAAGTTTACTCAAAGCGCGTTGTGCATCCGTATCGCCCCAGGCAGCCGCAAGTCTGAACCATTTTAATGCTTCTTTCTTGTCACGCGCGACACCATTTCCATCCCGGTACAAAATACCTAACTGGTATTCAGCACGAGGATAACCCCGGTTAGCCGCTTGCTTGAACAAACGATATGCCTTGGCAGTGTTCTTTTTAACACCGTGCCCGTCAAGATACTTTAAACCAAGTGTATAAAGAGATTCTGATTGACTGTCTTTAGCGAGGTTGGCCTGCTGCGACACCGATTTACTATGCGAGATAGATTCATTAATAGGCGGAGTATCTGAATGTTGCTTTTCTTTGGAAAACGCATGGCCGTTATGGAGCACCAGGAAAATGGGCGCCAACCACAGCATTCCGGTTCTGATCATTCTATACATGTCGATACCCTATTTTATTACCCTTATATGAAAAAAGATAAATGTTTGCGTTCCAATCCCGGTCACATTTAGCCGTTTTCTTATTATTGTTTGACTATTTTTTTTGTTATGTTCTACCTTTCCTCCCTGAAACCGAACATATGTGTCTTTAACTACTCTAGTTCAATCTACGATGTATTCAAATGTAATGTTGATAAATTACCCTGGAACAAACTGTTAAGCCGGTCACAAAACCCGGGACGATAAATATGAGTCAGGGTTATATTTTACGAAAATGCCATTTACTTGACTGATTACGGTCTTTTCGGCTGTGTAGACTGCGGTATAAATAAAAAATTTCGGCTTTATAGAGCTCGTTTATCCGAAAATACCGGGGGACAACATCATTGTGCTTACCGATTTGGCTTAGTACCCGCAACAACCTTGCCACCTGTTTTGTCTTCAACCCACCAAAACCATGGAAAGGTGAGTTCAGGGTCCAGCATTGCATAAACCTGATATATATGTCCCGCCTCTGCATGCAGTACCACTGACTTCTTTACTCTGAATTCTTTAAATGTCGAACCATAAGAACGGCTGACTTCTGTACTGACTGATTTGAACAACTCAATCTCAAACGTATGTTCACCAGGCAATATTTCCACCCGTGGATTCAGCGCCCCTTTTTGCATTTTTGTTTCAATGCCATCTACTTTTTTTATGACAACAGCGGCTGACTTGGACATTGTTGTTTTCAAGGTCCCGGATGAGTCAACATAAGCCAGCTTTTCTTTTCCCGGTGAATGACCAGAATACATTTTAATGGCATTACCGGAACACGCTGCCAGAAAAATAACACCGATGAAAACTAAAAATGAATTGATACTGTGCTGAAATATTATTTGCTTGCTCATGTGCTCTACCCTGGCTGTTAATGACAGATATGAAAAATATCGGAATTATTTTGGCAGGCTTTAATTGAAATATATCGATAGTTAGTCGATTAAGCTAAAACTAGCACATTGATATCGTTGAGTATTTTTCACACAAAACGAACAAAATTCAACGAACATATTGCGCTAAGCCTCTGATTTAACCTAATTCACACATAATTTGTAACAATGTTTTAACACTTGGGTACTTGTGACATTAAGGAAATACACTAAAATTCTAAGATATAGATATACGCTAAAAACCAAGGAGCGAAGAACATGAAAATTTCGTCAAAATCCCGTTACGCAACGATTGCAATGCTGGATATTGCGACACGCGCTGCAAAAGGCCCTGTTACACTTGCAGATATTTCCAAGAATCAGGACATCTCAATTTCATACCTGGAACAAATTTTCGCGAAGTTGCGCCGTACCGGTCTGGTAACAGCCGCGCGCGGTCCAGGAGGCGGTTATAAATTAAGTCGGCCCGCAGAATCGATAACACTTGCACAAATCATCGATACTTTTAATGACGACCGGTACGATAATATGGACGCAAGCGACACCGTGGATGAAGATAAAGATTTCACGGCGAGATTAATGTGGAGTAAGTTAAGTGAAAACCTTCATAGCTATCTTGATGGTATGACGCTTGCCGAATGTACTCATCAGTCGCCAACTCAGACTATGAGCATGCAGTAACGCGGTAAAGATACTCAGCAAGCTACTATTTGCTACAACATTAGCTATAAGCTTGCGACAAGCTACTACATTCTACTACTACAAAGTACGCCTATTTTTTTCGGTTCTTCCAGGACACATAAAGTCAGGAGCCAGTTTGAGGAAAAAGATGGGCGTATTTTTGTATCCACTCGAATGCAGCTTCTTTCCCTGACATACAGCGGCCTTCATTCTTACAAACTTCATTTTTGTAATGTTCAATATGACAGATTTGCTCTACCATTCGAGTCCGATACGCCTGGTCCCTGCCAATGATCTCAGCACCTATTTCATATCGTCCATCAATTTGGGTGCACCATGTCACCCGGCCTGTTGTTTCAAATGGCGGGTCAACCACAGGAATCCGTATTTGAATGACTGAGCCGATATCAAGCTTAACTTTTGAATGAAATGAAAGCCCGCCTTCACTGATATTATTCAGTGAATCCTGCTGCTCTCCACCAATATCATTGATATTAAATTCAATCGGGATATCTGAAGGATGTCGGATATATTTTCTCATCGACTTTACCCTAATAGTTGCCTGCCTGCTGCTAATGACCGCTCAGTGCGTCAATCCATGACAATCTTTAGAATGTAAAATCCCTGCATACTCCCATTAAAAATATTTATTGTCCCTGCCACCCTGACGGGTAATTATTCTTCCTCTGGTAATGATTCTAGTGCATTTTGAATTTTATGCAGAGAAACAGGCTGACCTCGGTTAATACCTTCACATCGAGTCTTTTCCCGTAGCCATGCTTTTTTTGATTTTAAGATCTCTGGCCAGAATGGGTATGTGCTGCACTGTACTGGACGAGCAGTATAGATTCTACAGCCAGCATCTTTATCCAGGAAAATACAATCACCATTATCGCGTAGGGACAAAACCAGATCACCATCTGAATGCCTGATCAGATATCGACGATTAAACCAGGCTTTAGTCAGCCCCAAAAAAGACCGTATCTTTTCGGCTTCCTTTAAGGAGATAAAGACGTACGCATCTTTCCCGGTACAACAATGACCACATTGAGTACATTCAAAACAAACAGGGGCTTTTTGAAAAAAGGGCTCCGAAACAGCTAATTTAGTTGTATTCATCAGATGAAGCTAAATGTCCTTGATATTTATTGAGCATTTTTTATCTACGACTATAATTATAAAAAGTATGGAAAATGATTGAAACTATTAGTAATATTATCTACTTGATAATATTTATACAATCAAGAATATAAGATATATGTTTGCCTGATATTTTCCGCCGCGGCGTTTATGGCCCCGGCGCTATTGGCAACTGAATAAAAACAACAATGAATCACCTGATACAGGAGAGAACCCTGAAAATTATAGAGTCGGCTCGTATAGCCAGTCTGTTAAAGCGTATGATGAAAGAACAGGTACCAATCACTGTTTCCAATCATGCGTCAGACAAAGAGTGGTACGGTACAATCAGCGAAATGTTATTCCATCAGGGTGAGCTCATCATCAGTGAGATCGAAAATGTTGGGTCAGAGGAAATCAAACTGGATGAAGGTCATAAGCAATTCCATGGAAAATTAACCGGTGTCTCAGTAAATTTTGAATCCGCAGTAACAGACATCGAGAAAACTTCGAAAAAAACAATGTGTCGGGTGACCTACCCGACAACAGTATCTTATCATCAACGAAGAAGTGCCGAACGTGTCGGCTTATGGGTTGACCAGAAAGTTCCTGTTAATATTCACCTTGAAGGCGACGCTATTTTAAAAGGCCATATGCGTGACATATCCATTGATGGCATGAACGCATGTTTTTACCGTATCATTTCAATTACACCCAATGAAGTACTCCCGACATGCAGCATCCAACTTCCCTCAGGGAAAACAGTTAATTCCAAACTGGAAGTTAAAGGTCTTACTGTTAATGAAAATAACGGTCAATTACATGTGCGGGGCAGATTTCTGGATATGAAACCAGACGACAAAAAAGAATTATCGCAATTCGTTCAAAGCCTGGAAAGGACACTGGGAGAGCCTCGTTAGAAACCCCGGATTAAGGTTCTTCTTGATCCCTAACTACTATTCACCTCTCCCGAATTGTACAGTCTGGATGTGTAGACATTACAACAAAAAACCTTAAGCCTTTTACCACGGAGGTCACGGAGAAGAACATGAGTATTTTCCTTCTCCCATAGGGAGAAGGAACTTAAAACAAAAAAGGGTTTTTCTCCGTGACCTCCGTGGTAAACATTTTTTTAATCTTTAAGGTCTTCCCCCCCGTGTTCCCCGTGGTAAAAAGTCTTTGGTCTTTAGTTGGAACTATGCCAGTGAACTACTGAGAGATCTCAGGGTCAAACTACCTCAGTTATAGTCGAAATCTTTTGCACCTAGCGCTAAAATAGATGCTACACACACTTAATAGTTATAAATATGAAAAATACACATTTTATACAACCCGCTATTATCGTAGCGCTAGTTTTCATCATAGGTATTCTGCTTGGCACCAAATTTGATAGTCCCCGGGAAAATAATACCGGGAGTCAATCGCCAGATATGCAGGCAGGCGCAAGTGAATTACAACAAACGACCGCAACAGCTCATACCGATGCAGACTTACACCAACCCATACTCGAACAACTGGCAGTTGAATCAAACGCCAGAAAAGAACTGGAAAAATCATTAACAGACCTGGAACTACAAGTTTCCGAACTTAATAGCCACTTGCAAAATAGCAACGTAACGAATACCCGCGACTCCGCAAGTCAGACCCAAAGCTCAAATCGCTGGTTTAACGAAAAGGCCATGTTATCGACTGGATTATCTGAAGCAGAAATCACAGAGATTAAAAATAAGTACGAAACAATCGAGATGGAAAAACTCTATTTACGTGACCGTGCGATACGTGAAAACTGGATTGGTACTGAACGCTATACCAGGGAATTAACTGAATTAAATGGCCGGTTTGATTCATTCAGAAGCCAGACCAGCGACAATATTTACGAATCACTGCTTTATGCGACAGGCCAGTCCAATCGGGTTGTTATACAGGATGTCATGCAGAACTCACCTGCCAGTCTGGCAGGTATCAAAACCGGAGATTTTCTTCTGCAATACGGTGAAGCCCGAATTTATTCTGCCTTTGATTTACGCCGTGCTATCACTGATGGCGAAGCCGGTGAAGAAGTAAGAGTTGAGTTAGATCGCAACGGCACCACCTCAACGGTCTACTTGCCACGAGGACCAATGGGTATACGCATGGAGTCCACAAGTGTTCAACCCTAACGTGACTATTTCATAAAGCCTGTTGCAGTGATTCATGCCTTTCAACTGACATACCAACCTCCACTTGTCCGAGTATCAACTGATTTATCAATATCTTGAACGCTTTTCTTTAAGTCATTCATTGATCTTTGTCATAAAAAAATACTGCGCTTGAAACCCCTATAACTGTTTCTATCTTTGCTATACTTAAAACCAGCTTAAATTTTACATATTGTATGCCCTCATAAAAAGTGATAATTAATACGGGCTTTACCATATTGTTTCGTGACACTTTCTCTCAAGCAGATTTCACCCTATGCAAAATATACTCAAGACAATTCGAGCTGAACATAAACATATTAATCAGGTATTGAATATACTTGATCAACAATTACTTGGATATTGCCAGGGTGAATCAGCCGACTTTAATCTTGTTACTGACAGTATTGATTTTTTGCAAAGTTACCTGGAATCAGAAATAGAAACAGGGGAAAGATTGTTATATAAAATGCTGGAAGAAAGAAATAACAAGATGCACACGGTTGTTGAAAAACTTGGCCAGGATTATTCGACCCTGGAAAAAAATATTAACAAACTGTCGGGGACTATTAATGAAATTACAATGGATGCATTTTTCCCAAGATCCTATGTCTATGAGCAGTCACAGGCATTAATATCTGTATACAAGGAATATATTGAATTGAAGGATGATATATTATTACCTGCGACAAATAAAACCTTGCAGAAAAACGATTGGCTGAAATTCGAAAGTACTTTCGTTTATGAAAATGAAATAATGCACTCCGGTTCTCTGTCTCGCTACCGTACTTCACTGTATAAAAATATCATTCGCACACACTGATAGACAGTCCTTACTCCGTCCCCATTAGTGAATCTTTATCCTCCCAGATTGACACTTTATTTCTGCCTTTTCTCTTACTGGCATATAGCGCATGATCTGCCTTATTCATCAAGTCTTCATAATGATCACTGTGGGCAGGAAACATCGCAATACCTATGCTACAGGTCGTCCTGAAATCCTGATTAACTTTGCTACTGATAAATGCATAATCCCCTACTTCCTTGCGGAGTTTTTCCGCTAAAGCAGTCGCACCCGATAAATCTGACTGAGGTGCAATGATAATAAATTCATCCCCTCCAAAGCGGCCCAGAATATCAACCATCCTGCAATGTGCGCGTAACACGGCGGTGAAATCATGTAATAATTTATCGCCCATAAGATGTCCATGGGTATCATTGTATGGCTTGAAATCATCCAGGTCGATAAACAATACGGCCAACGACTGCTTATGCCGTTTACTTCGATCAATCTCTACTTTCAACTTTTCAGTAATAGCTCGCTTGTTAAGCAAGCCTGTTAAAGGGTCAAACGTGGCTTGTTTTTTCAGCTCGGCGATTAATTTTGCTTTCTCTACCGCTTCCACAGCCTCAGCAGAAAAGATACTTAATAACATTAAATCATGATCAGCAAATTCCTTGTCATTTTTACGATACACAGAAATACACCCGATCGTACTTTCCCTACTGTTCATTGGGACACACATCATGGATTTTATCCCTTCTGACCTGGCAAGATCAGCATTCTTACACATGGGCTCTTGCGTCACGTTCTTTGTTGAGAAGGGTTTACCTTCATAAACAGCTGTGCCAATCAAACCTTCACCGACCCTGATTGAAGGTTGAGAAATAAAGCCTTCTGCTACTCCAGAGGATTTCACTATTTCAAGAAAACCAGTCTCAATATCAAAAACCCTTATTGTGACCGCATCTGCATTTGTCAAAGCAATAGCTGTTTTAACAATGTGACTAAAAATATCATCCAGACCATCAAATACAATTACCCTTTCAGTAATCATAAATATTCTATCCAGGACATCATCGTTATAGCTCATTCATAGCTCCTCGGCGAACAATCATCAACATGATTACTCTTATATTGCCCTCGCTCAGGAAATATATCAATAATAGAGTATTTTTTTCAGAATATGAGACGTAAACTCAAGTCATAGAGAGTAATGACTGTACTTCTGATATTTGGGCTTGAGCACCACTGATTAATGGCGCGATCATCTCACTGTCCAGGCCTGTCACTTGCCATGCCAGTGGATCAATTTTTTCCGGATCAAAGTCGGCGCCAGCTTCCTGCTCTGCAAAATGCGTAATTGTATTGGCCAAATAGATGATCGCGACTTCCACTGGATAATTTTTTGCATTTCCAGGCTCATGGTGATACTCGACGCATTCCTGAAGGCTTACTGGCAATTTCCAGTGCTGCACAAGTTCTCCACCTACCTGGGCATGATCAAACCCCATTACTTGTTGTTCAGCATCCTTCAAAGCGACTTTTCCAGCACCTTCGGTAACTATCAACGCGGCATCCCTGGCCATGTCAGGCAATTTATTGGATATAACCAGCTTGCCGATGTCATGTAATAAACCGGCAATAAAAACAAATTCACCCTGGGCTTTTCGGGTTTCAAATGCAATATTGCGCGCGATCAAACCACAAAACACACTGTGTTTCCAGAATGCCTGCATAGAATCCAGATCACTTGATATCTCATTAAATACACTGGAAACAGACGACACCAGGACCAAATCCCTGATTTGTTTTGTGCCCAATACTGCAACTGCCTTTGATACGGTCTCTATTTCAGACGCAAATCCATAAAATGGGCTATTCGCAATCTTCAGCAGTCTTGCAGTCAAGGCAGGGTCCTGACTGATAACTTTCCCTACGCTGTCAGCAGTACTCTGAGGGTCTTCTATGACCGTATTCACACGCTGATAAACCTCAGGCAGGGAAACCAGATCAGACACCTGACTTACAAGTTCATGCGGACTAATAAGCATTTTGGACTCCAGTCGTTCGTCGCAACCATAAATCCACTATATTCAGGCTTGCCTGGCAGATGTCCCCTCTCCCTCTATGCCCACATTTATTCGTTCATACAGCATGTAAAGTTCGTCAAGCAACACTGATACCTCATGATAATTTTTACTGACAATCTGAAACTCTATCTTTGCCGCCAGATCCGTCATCATGGGGTAACCATAACCGCCCCCCAGCCCCTTGATCTGGTGCACGATAAATTTCAAGTCATCCCAGCGCTTGTCCTGATCAGCCTGTCTAAGCTCATTTATAGAGACACCCAGGTTTTTAACAAAGCCGCCCAGTATTGACATGAAATCAGGCTCCGATTCCAGCATTATTGATATCAATGGCACTATTTTAGCTGATTCAGTTGCATCAGAAATTTCGCTCTTCAACAAATATTTTCCTACAACTTCACAAAGGTCACCACGGTTTACGGGCTTGGTTATAAAATCATTGCAGCCCATCTGCAGACATCTTTCTTTATCTTCTTTCATTGCATTTGCTGTCAGTGCGGCTATAGGATAATCATAATCCTGACTTCTTAATAACGAAACTGCTTCCAACCCATCCATAATCGGCATTTGCATATCCATAAGAATCAGATCGTATATTTTATTTCTTGCTGCTTCCACTGCTGCCTGACCATTAGAAACAATTGTCACATCTGCACCCATCGACTCCAGATACATGGATATTAAAACCTGATTATCAGTATTATCTTCTGCCAGCAATATGCTTCCTGACATTTTCTGTAATGATGGGCTGGAAAGTTTTGGCGACGTATCAACCAGCACTTCTTCCATGCTAGTTACAAAATCTCTCCCGGATAAATCACCAACATCCATACTAAACTGGAATATGCTCCCTCTCCCTTCCTGACTTTCAACAGTCAAGCTCCCACCAAGTCTTTCTACCAACTGTTTAGACAATGATAATCCCAGCCCTGTCCCACCAAAACGACGAGAAGTTGAAATGTCCGCTTGTGAAAAAGGATTAAATATTTTCTCAATCTGGGATATTGACAAACCAATTCCTGTATCAACCACCTTAAAATGTAATTTTTCTTTTTCTCTGTCACAGTCAACTATCAATGTAACCGAACCGGCTTCAGTGAATTTTATCGCATTGTTTAACAGGTTAATTAATATCTGTTTTAGACGAAGAGGTTCGCTTTTTATCATCTTTGGCAATGGGAAATTGTACTGTATAGTAAACTCCAGACCGCTATCTTTTGCTTGCTTCCTTACCAGCGAATCTATTTCTGCCAAAATCGGGAACAATAAGAAATCAATCTCTTCGACATCCAGCTTACGCGCCTCTACTTTAGACAAATCCAGAATATCATTAATCACCTGCAACAGATGCTTTCCACTGCGTATTATTGTTTTAATGGAACCAATACGCTGTTCCATATTTTGCTGGCTATCCAGAAGTGATTCACCAAAACCGATGATTGCAGTCAAAGGCGTCCTGATTTCATGACTCATATTTGCAAGAAATGAACTTTTCGCATTACTTGCATCTTCTGCAATTAATTTTGCATTAATAATTTCTTCCTGTGCCATTCTTCTTTCAAGAATCACACTCACCCGGCGCCCCATCAACTTGACCAGATCCATGTCAGTTTCCTTGAATGGTATTTCTCGAGGCTTAAGGCTTGAGTAATTAATCGTCCCATGTTTCTCGCCGTTAACGATAATCACTGCAGCAATGTAGGTTTCCAGCTTTGAAAATTTATAACAAGGACTATTCCGCCACTCTGATTTTCCCGCATGATTAACAATAACCCCTTTTTTTTCATTAAATGTAACGTTGCAAAACGTTTTTTCCAGGGGTAATTTCATACCAGATTTTATATTGTAGCTAGCCGGTGCAACCACGTTACGAATAATATTTTTTTGATTCTCAACATCTATCTCACATACCCGGCCTATTTCTGTTCCGAGCAAATCACAACCCACCTTTAAAACTTCTGTGATTTGTTCATCAAAAGACAGACCGGGTATTGACGCTACATCGTAAAGTGCACGTAAACGATTTTCCTGTTGCAAGCTTTCCTGTTCAGATATTTTTAACTTGCGATTTAGCCTTGTCATATAAAGTGACAGCCCAATCAGAAAAATCAACAAAATTGCTGTCAATGCAATCCATTGCCAATATTGCTGCATTACTTTCAGGAAAGTCACCTCTCCAAGAAACTTGTAAGGCCCCACATGGAGGTCCTTCATCAGGTCATGGACGGGCTGGTAATCCAGTGGAACCGTCCAGCCCCCACTTTTCCCGGCCAATGCCGGTAGACTGTCAGGCCCCATATTTAACAATGCAACCGCAACCTTTTGCGCCAGTTCAGGTGAAGTATGTTTTACGATTGAAAAAGGCCATTCAGGATATAACATCGTGCTGTGTGCGAAAGGGAAACCGGTTGATTGTTTGGCATTGAGGACTTTAAACTTAGCAATATCAATTTTTCCAGAGGCGGCCATCCTCTCGAGCACATCTGTACGCACTGTCCCGGCATCGGCCTTTCCCGTACTGACCGCCGTAATTATTTTGTCTTGCGGGAATCCAACGAAATCCAGTCTGGCGAAATCGTTATATGGATCTATTTCCTGGTTCTTAAACTCTCGCCATGCCATCCACCATCCACCAAATGCATTCTTGTGGACAGCCATAAATGTTTTTCCTTTGATATCGATAAGACTATTAATATCATCCCGGTCTGCTCTTGTTATTATTAATGCGCCAAACCGTGTATAAATACCGCCCGGGCGTCGATTCTTCAATGTGGCAATGCGGGATATACCAAAATTCGCTTCAAGTTCTGCATAAGAGGCAGAATTTGTAAAGATGAAATCGACTTCCCCTTCACGCACGGCTTGCCGAATGTTGTCATTTGTCAGCGTGATAATTCTAAAACGGGCTTCGGGTATGGCATTACTTAAATATGCGGCCGTCGGTAACCACATTTCTTTGGCAACAACGGCACCTCTGAATGCAAGCACGCCGATACGCAATACTTTTTCAGTACTGTCGTGATCTTCACGATCCAGCGCATTGGCAAATGTCAGATGCGCGATCAATACGCCCGATAATATCGCCGTTAAGGTTCGTTTAATCAAAGAAAATGCTGCCCCTGAATATCAACAAGACAATCGTTTACGTATCATTGCCCTCAACAGGAGTTATCGGCTAAATTGTGCAATTAATTAACAATTGGACGTTCGCGTATGTCTCACTAAGCGATTGAATTTAGAGGCGTATTTAAACCAATTCTAAGTTGTACAGATGGCGGCATTGAGTGAATATCTGCGCGTTAGCAGCTGCATCTAATTCAATGAAATCAGAAAGTTATAAACTGTCCTTTATAACAGAATTTCGCAACTCACCTTTCAGCCAGCCCTGTATATTGAATACTATTTCGTCTATCAGGCGTTGCCTTGATGCCTGGCTTGCCCAGGCAATATGCGGTGTCAAAATCAAATTAGGAATCGTATCATCCAGCAACGGATTACCATTCATCGGTGGTTCTTCAGTCAGGACATCAATACCTGCCCCGCCCAGGCGTTTTTGCTTGAGTGCCATTGCCAATGCTGTTTCATCGACAATCCCGCCTCTGGCGGTGTTGATCAAAATGGCGGAAGGTTTCATCAGGCTTAACTCATTTTCACCTATCAGTCCGCGGGTCTCATCAACTAAAGGACAATGCAGGCTAAGTACATCAACCTGTCGCAAAATCTCGTTTAATGGCAATCGACCCGTCTTTATGCCTTCACCCCTGGTCTTTTCCCGGGCGGCAATCAAGACTTCCATACCAAAAGCTTCTGCAACCCTGGCAACGTTTTTGCCAAGCTCACCATAACCGACGATACCAAATTTTTTTCCAGCCAGTTCGGTGATAGGATAATCCAGCAGGCAAAATTGTTTGCTATTCTGCCATTTCCCGTCTTTTACCGCTTTATTGTAGTCATTTATTCTGGTCACAAGTGATAGCACCAGCATAAAAACATGCTGAACAACTGATGGCGTTGCATACGCTCTGACATTACAAACAGAAATTCCTCTCTTGCCTGCCGTTTTCAGGTCAACATTGTCTGTCCCGGTCGCAGCGACACAAACAAGTCTGAGTTTTTCTGCTTTCGACAGTATTTCCTGATCCAGTACAACTTTATTGACGACAACAACGTCAACATCTCTGATGCGTTCCAGCACCTCATGCTTATCCGTTTCTTCATAGAACTGCCAATCAGGCAGCACATTCCTTAGCGATGTCAGATCCAGCTCATTCCTGTCAACTGATTTTAAATCCAGAAACGCGCCCAACATGTCAAACCTGGTCCCTGAGCGTTTTGATTTTACTTGCTGCCAATTTTGCCCGATGGCGTGCATCGTCGACTGTATCTGAATAGGCTAACGCTACCCCCATACGTCGACGTTCAAACGAGACAGGCTTGCCAAACAAGCGCACATCACATTGCGGATCACCTAGCGCGTCATCCACACCCTCATAAGATATTGCTTCTTCATCGATACCCCCATATATGACCGCGCTCGCACCCGGGCTTTTCATCGACACCGATACGGGTAAACCAAGTATCGCTCTGGCATGAAGTTCAAATTCAGATAATTGCTGAGTTATCATTGTGACCATACCGGTATCATGCGGTCTGGGACTGACTTCACTGAACCAGACATCATCGCCCTTAATAAATAGTTCAACACCAAATATTCCACGCCCACCCAGATTACCGGTAATGATTTCTGCAATGTTCTGGGCTTTGCTCAATGCCTGCTCTGACATCGCTTGAGGCTGCCAACTCTCAATATAATCGCCTTTTTCTTGAATATGCCCCACAGGATCACAAAAATGAGTCACTATTTCGCCTTTGCTGTTATTTGAACGAACAGTCAGTAAGGTAATTTCATAATCAAACACTATTTTTTCTTCAACAATGACCTTGCCTCTGTTAACCCTGCCTCCTTGCATTGCATAATCCCATGCCCTGGTGAGCTCTTCAGAATTATATACAAGTGATTGCCCTTTGCCGGAAGATGACATTACAGGCTTGATAAAGCATGGATAGCCAATACCATTGTTTATCGCCGCTTGTAATTCTTCTTTGGAATTTGCAAAAGCATATTTTGAAGTCGGTAACTTTAATTGTTCTGATGCCAGTACACGTATACCTTCCCTGTTCATTGTCAGCTGAGCAGCTCTGGCCGTCGGTATGACTGTGGCCAGGCCCTGCTCTTCTATTTCTACCAACGTATCGGTTGCAATCGCTTCAATTTCCGGCACTATTATGTGTGGCTGCTCCTTTTCTATCAGTTCACGCAGCGCTTGAGGATTTGCCATGTCAATCACAAATGACCGATGAGCAACCTGATGCCCTGGCGCATTCTCATATCGATCAACTGCAATTACCTCCACACCAAACCTTTGCAGTGCAATAATGACTTCCTTACCCAGCTCACCACTACCCAACAACATTACTTTTGTGGCCGTTTTTGAGAGCGGCGTTCCGAATTTCATAGTTAACCCCTAAATGAAAATATACGAAAACTGTCGCATTAACTGTCGCATTAGAAATACGCGTTGATGTTTTCTGATATGTATAAAAAGCTACTATATCATGAAGATTTCAGAATAGTAGCTTGCAGGTCAATTATAATATCTAGTTCTAGAGGGTTTAGCAGTGGAAATGAAACGGGGACAATTAAATGCCTTCTCTACATTCTTTTACAATTTTCAGCATGTTTTCATAAACTTTCTTCGAATTGGTATTTGTCACCCTCTCCATAGGCTTATCGAAATTAACAACATTTTCGGGGATCAATATTTGTTCCCCGACGAAGGCAGTAAATACATGATGTAACTCTTCTGATGTTAATTTGCGCCTGTTCCTGATCAAGTTGGAAGCGACATAAATAACCGCATCACCTGTGACACGCTGATAACGATTTATCAATGCTGAACGCTCAGCCATTTCATGCAACAACGCATTCACCGGCTTGCCCGCTAATTTCGCAGCTCTATTCAGCAGGTCTTTGTAGGCACTCTGAAATTTTCTGATTCTTTCTTTGCGCCAGGAGGTGAGTTTCAAATCCTGTTTTGATGCATATTGTGACTTTATAATATTGATAAACTTGTCAGCTGAAATGAAAGTGTCTTCGTCTTCAGCTAATAAGACCGGTAATTCCCGCAATATATCTCTCAGACAAAATATTGCATCTCGGGTAATACCATCCTGGACCTTGTAAAGCCCTTTGCTTGACTTTGCTTTCTCAAAATATGCACATAAATTACCGAATGACTTTATCATCGAAGCGCTATGCGGGTCATTTAATAATGACTGAATACTATCGTTATTAAAGCCGGTCTTATACATCAATAATTCATTTTTGCTCCGCTCAAAAACCTGGATAAATATTTTTATAGCGGGATCATTCCTGAAATCATTTATTGGCCTCTTTGTCCCGCTCACAAGATAATCTGTGATTTGCGCAAACGTTTGCACAATATATTTCGCCTTGTTTTTTTGTTCGCTTATAGTTGTTGAAAATCGATCAACATCATCATAACGATACTCATTATGATAAAGACCAAACTGTCTAACTGATCCGAAATCTATCAAACCGCCATTAGTCAGAATGTTATCGCCATCCCAGTCCATCCAGCAGAAAATGTATTCAGATTCAAACCTGGCTGCTACCCTGCCAAAACTGGTCGCCACTCTTTGAAGAAAATGCTGGTATTTTTTTTTGCTTCCGGGGAAATTCGGCCAATCCCCATTTGTCACTTGCCTGTCAATATAATAATCAACAGCCGCTTTTAGCCTTTGATGGTTATTTTGTTTAAGGTGATGAAAAATGTGTGCCGGGCGGAAAAGATTTCTGGATACACGGATGTTTATCGATGTGTTGTCATTAAACGCTAT
>JAUWSG010000169.1 GCA_030610155.1 Gammaproteobacteria bacterium | reverse complement strand
GAACAGTGATGCAATATGATATTGGGCTTATCAATCATTTTTCCGCGAATGCCGGGTTTGTCAGTCTGCCTTTAGCAAGTGGTTCGTTAACGTCAAGGTCATTCAATAATCACAAATACATAACGGCTGGATTGAGAAGTTTCCAGAAGTATGTTTTTTTCAAAACAAACTATACCTCGGATTCGCAAAGTGGCTCGGCATTAGACTGGGGTCTCCAGTCCCGGTTGGGACCGGTTATTCTGAATCTTAGTGAAGTTTATTTTTTCGATGGCTTTGTCAGCGAGGAATTTAATCAGGCCGTGTCACCTATTACACGCCGCACCGAATTTAAACTGGATACGGCAATACCGACAATGAATTTTGTCAACATGCCTATAGCTTTTGAGTCCGAACGTGAAAGTTTTGAAGACGGCAGCTGGAGAACGCGTGCGGTGACCCGCATTTCTGCGCAGAAGCATGGGTATGCAGTAACTAATACGTTAACCTGGAACGCGGCGACCAGGATACAGGATGTGTTGTCAGATATATTGCAGGTCAGTCGCAGAACGGCCAGGTATAATTTGCGGGCTAACTTTGGATTTCGATTAAAACCGGAAAGTGAAATGGATTCGGTCTCGGTGACCGCAGACGGTTTCAAGTTGTGGGGCTTTCATGCGACAGCAGGCGTTAGTAAGGTTTTATTTGCGGATAATGAGCAATTTACATTCGGGCTTAACCGTGATTTTCGTGGTTATAACCTTGGCCTGGATAGCCGCTTATCGACTGATGGTACTTTCAGTCTTGACTTGATTTTTACGATGGCACTGGCACGTGAGCCAAGAGAGGGTAAATGGATCAAGGATTCCAGGCCTATTGCGAATCAGGGGACTATGTCGGCGCAGGTTTTTCTGGATGAAAATGGCGATGGTAAAAAGGGTGCTGATGAAGAAGCATTGAAGGGAGTGAAGGTCAATATTAACGGGGGCGGAATACGAAACAAGACAGACGAAAACGGAATTGTCTTTTTATCTCTTGAGCCTTACCGGGAAGTGGATATCGATATTGACCTGGCGACACTGGAGGACCCACTCTGGTTGCCGGCCAATGAAGGCGTTCGCGTAGACATGCGGCCTGGCCATACCATGCAACTGGATTTCCCTGTCATTCAGACCGGCGAGGTTGATGGCACCACCTATGTGAAATTTGGTGACATTGAACGTGAAATCAGCGGAATTATTGTCGAGCTACTTGATGAAGAAGGGCACGTTATTCAATCGACTAAAACGGCATATGATGGATTTTTTGTATTAAGTAAAATACCTTTCGGGAATTATCAGTTACGTGTTTCAGATAAGCAACTTGAAAAGCTGGGAGTGCATTCTGTTGAGACGATTGATATCACAATTACGAATGAGGAACAGATTGCCAACGGACAGAATTTTGTTTTGATTAAGGGAGAGTGATAGCGGGTTAATATAACGAAATACGGTTGAAAGCCACTATATAAATGCAATCAGGTTATTAAGCCATCCGTTCCGGTGTTCTGATACATCATAATTATCAGTAAGTTAAAATCTAACGAATGCTTCTGTATTGATTTAACGGCCCGATCATCTGTGCGGGGAGTCCGGGGCATCGTGTCCTGCCAGGTATAATTTTTTAGATTCCTTTCATGCCACACCTATTCATGGTTACGATCCTCTACTACCATTATTAATGGTATGTGTTTACACCCCTTATAAAGAGAATTTATATGAAATCTTGTATATCACATTTTCATATCACTCTGGCAATACTGTTTTTAGTCTTGCCACTCTGTCAATCCGCAAGTGCGGAAGACAGTCTCATATTAGCTGTGCATCCATTTTTATCCAATGAAGAACTGGAGAAAAAATTTACCCCCATTGCCGACTACCTTGGCAGTAAGACAGGCAAGAAAATTATAGTAAGGGTGGGTAGTAGTTATGAGGAGCATATCCAATATATTGGTTCAGATAAGGTCGATATCGCGTATATGGGGCCGGCATCTTACGTGCGTATGGTAACTAAATTTGGTAATAAACCCTTGTTGGCTAAACTGGAAGTTAATGGTCAATCTTTTTTTCAGGGAAATATTATTGCTCGTAAGGACAGTGGGATAAAAACAATGGCCGACCTTCTTGGTGGAAAACGTATTGCTTTTGGTGATCCTAATTCTACCATGAGCTACATAGTGCCTCACTATATGCTACATAAAGCCGGTGTATTTTCTGGGCGTTCAACAGAGCATCAGTTTCTATATAGTCATGATAATGTAGCGCTGGGTGTTCTGTCAGGTGATTATGATGCCGGTGCAGTAAAGCCTGCGGTATTCAGGAAATATGAGGAAAATGGACTACGAACGATAGCAGTGACGCCTGAAATATCCGAGCATCTTTTTGTTGCCCGTAAAAATCTTCCTGTCGAACTAATTGAAATGCTGCGTAATGCCATGCTGAGCATGAGTAAAGAAACCAAAGGCCTGGCTGCACTTCACGCCATTAAAAAAAGCATAACCGGCCTGGTTGAGGTTGAAAGCAGTGATTACGATAATTTGCGAAAAATTATTCTTGAATCGGATAGTCTACATTGAAATATTATGTGTAATGAAAATAAAAATAAGGCGTGTATTGGATTGATGTTCGTATTGCTAATGTTATTTTTAGCGGGCTGGTTGATTTATGATGCGCGTTTTCAGCACGAAATTAAAAGCGTATCGATTGAAACAAAAAACGAATTGAATTTTACATCTGTTCTGATTGAAGAAAGATTGCAGAAGCGAAACTATCAGCTTGCCAATCATTTCGTTTTGAGTTGGGGTGAAAACAAACCCGAAATAGTTGAAATTATTCTGACGACCAGCAATGGTTTTGAGTTAGCGCACTACAGTAGCCCTCAATCAACTACCCATAAGCTGGTGGAAGTAACAGAAATACCTTATTCCTACGATAGCGTGGCCATTCTGAAGCTATACAGAAGCATCGATAATGTTTATGTGGCTCAGAAATATTTTATGTATCAGCTTCTAGCAGGGTATTTTCTTATTGCGGCGATTTTAATTTTCCTGGTCTATATAAATATTCGAGCTCAGGAACAAAAAAAAGAGCTTATCTATGAAATTAAACGGCGTAAACAAACAGAAGTATCATTACAGGAACGTGAGCAAAACCTTAATGTCACACTTAATAGTATAGCGGATGCTGTTATTACGACCGATGTTGATGGAAATATTGCACGCATGAATCCTGTCGCCATACAGCTTACAGGTTGGTCGTTTGATGAGGCAAAAGGACAACCACTAAAAATAATCTTTCCTGTTATCAATGCTACTACCCGGGAGCCAATTGCAAATCCAGTTGAAAAAGTGCTGGCCAATGGGGAAACGGTTTATCTTAGTAATCACACTACGCTTATTTCAAGAGACGGCACAGAATATCAGATCGCAGATTCCGCAGCGCCCATTCGTGATGATGATGGCAGTATTTTAGGTATGGTTCTGGTTTTTAATGATGTGACTGAACAATATCTATTGCGTGAGGCCGCTGCAGAAAGTAAAAAAGATTTACAGGCTATTATAGATAACTCCCCGGCAGTTATTTATGTGAAAGATACGGAAGGTCGCTATACATTTATTAATCAACAATTTGAAAGACTATACCGCATGCAACGCGAACAGATTATAGGGAAAAGCGATCATGATATTTTCCCCGCGCGCACTGCTGATGAATTTAAAGTTAATTTTAAAGCCGTTCTGGAGGCGGGGCATGCACTAGAGTCAGAAGACGTGGCTTCTCAAAATGACGGCCTTCATACATATTTTTCCGTAAGGTTCCCTTTGTTTAATGATATGGGGCATGCTTACGCTGTATGTAGTATATCTACTGACATTACTGAACGCAGGCGACAGGAGGAACAGCTTCGTCGTAGTCAGAAAATGGATGCGCTGGGAAAGCTGACTGGTGGCATTGCACATGATTACAATAATTTGCTGGGAATTATTATGGGCTATGCTGAGCATCTAAGTGATCATTTGGCTAGCGATTCAAAGCTGTCGAAATATACCCACGAAATACATCACGCCGCGGTACGAGGCGCAAAGCTTACTAAAAAATTGCTGGACTTTTCGCGGCATAAACCCTTCGATAAAGAAAGATTGAGTATTAATGCCTTGTTGCAAGATCGGCGTCTTATGTTGGAAAAAACCCTGACAGCACGTATTAAGCTTGTATACGATTTGGCAAATAATTTATGGCCGATTGAGGTAGATATTAGTGATCTGGATAATGCTATTGTCAACATGAATATTAATGCCCTGCATGCTATGGAATCAGGCGGTCAGCTAACTATTCAAACCAAAAATCTGAAACTCAATAAGATGGATTCACAGTTGCTTCATCTTGATGCGGGCGATTATGTGTCGCTCAGTATTATAGATACGGGTTGCGGTATGGATGAAGCCACCAAAGAAAAGATATTTGATCCCTTTTTCTCTACTAAAGGAAGACGAGGCACTGGTTTAGGTTTGAGCCAGGTATATGGTTTTGTAGAACGCAGTGGTGGAACGATCAAGGTCTATTCCAGGCCCGGTCACGGAAGTCGTTTTATCTTTTATTTTCCGAGAAGTCACCATGCGGTGACTAGCGCTCAGGCACCAACCTTGTTTTCCAGTCGGAACCTGGAAGGCACAGAAACCCTGCTGGTGGTGGATGATGAGCAATCAATTGTGGAGCTGGCCCAGGCTATATTAATAACCAGGGGTTATCATGTTTTTACCGCCAATGATGGTGAGCAGGCACTTTCGATTCTCGAGAAAGAGTCAGTTGATCTGTTAATCTCCGATGTCATTATGCCTAACATGGATGGTTACCAGCTAGCGGCCGAAGTTCAGCAACGTTACCCGCGCATCAAAATTCAATTGGTAAGTGGTTTTGTGGATGATCGCTACAAACATTTGACAAATGACGCGCTGCGCCAGAGCCTAATTTACAAGCCTTATACATCAAATACATTGCTGGAACGTGTGCGTACTCTGTTGGATGAGGGTAAAACAATAGATGGTCTCAGCGCTCAGACCATGCCGTCTGAATTAAAAAAATGGCGTGGTGTATGACTATTAATTTTATGGCCCGGATTTATTTCAGCGCGTTAACCAGTAGGTTGTACCTGGTAAATCAGTAAGGCCAATGGTGATAAACCACGTGTCGGAAGTATTGCTGAAATCCCGTGCACCTAAACCTATTCGCAGTCTATCTTTGAAGAAGCTCACATGAACGTCACCCCCTGCTGTGTTTTGTTTCCCGTCAGAAGGATTGCTCCAGGTATGATACCAGGTAGGTGTCAGGCCCCAGCTTGATATGGTGGCCGAGTTTGTTTGACGTGAATAACCAAGACCAAGTGCCCCGTAATTATCGCGCGCTTTAGACTCGCCAGATTCAAGTATACCGCCGATAAAGCCCAGGCTGGCACGAACGTTTAATAAATTATGACTGGATAGTTCCCAGGTTGGTTGCCAGGTAAAGATGATATCGCTCCTGGCGATGTCGATGGCGAATTCGTAGGGAATGATGTTTCGCCACATCCAGTTTTTTGGTGCTGTCGACGGTGCGAAGGTATAATCGGGATAGTTATAGGTTGCAGTTTGTAATGAATGTGCAGCGACTCCCATTATAACGGTATTACTTTTATCACGCTTTTCAGGGTCAGGTTCGCGTGCGGCATAAATCGCCTCGGCTTGTTGTTCCAGATAAACGATGCGTGTTGTCATGCGGCGGGTCATCTCGGAAGCCCACTGTGTTGGATCATCTATAATTTGTGTTAATAAGGTTGAAGAACCATCGTCACTTGGCGTGGGCTGAAAATTATTTTTATTTAAGTGAAGAAAAAATGTATCTTCGGTAAAAAATACTCCTTGTTTTGATGTGTCATGTTGCTCGCCTGATTCCAGGGTTTTCAGTAATCCATCAAAAATGATGCTCATATCGCGGTCTTCTTTTGGCGGGGGTGTGTAGGCAAAGTGGAGTGAGTTTTGATTCCCAAACTCCCATTGAGCCAGTCGGGCAAAAATATATTGAGCACGCGGATCCTTGTTTATGCCGGCGATATTATAGATATTTTGGGCGAAAGCATTTTGGCACTGTGAAAATTTCTGTTTTTGATGTTGTTCGGAAAATTTTAACCCGCATATTGTTTTTGTTGCGGTAATAACGGCGTCATATACCCCGACATAATAATCATATTCGCGGAACTTGAGGTCCAGAAATGCACCAAAGGATCTTAATATTGTACCGGTAATAGGTGCGCCACGGTTGGAGACTCGAAGTATTCGGTCATTGTGTGTTGATAGTTTTGCTCTCTGTATCCTGTGTTTAAATCCTTTTGTAACTTGTCCATTGATTTCGGCAATATCCAGTAATGTTTTCGCCAGGTATTTGCGATAACGGTTTGTATTTATCT
>JAUWSG010000155.1 GCA_030610155.1 Gammaproteobacteria bacterium | reverse complement strand
TAATGGTAGTTCATAAAGATAAGCCAGAGGTATTTCGATTTCCTCACGTCCACCTCTGAAATTATATTTCCCCGATACTGCCGGTTCAGTTTCAGTCGCAGGACTGCCAACGATGAGTGTATAAACTTCATCTTTATTTTTTAATGGAAGGCTAAGCTGGGCCTTGACTTCACCTATGAAATCGACACCCGCGTTTGTCACAATCAAATCATTTGGGTCAGAAGTTATTGAAGCGGGCACAAAAAACTCATCCGCCGGCACACCCTTGAAAAAAGTGGCCATCAACTTGTTGGCAACCTGGTATTGCTGGGTTGGTGTAAGATTGTTAAATTCCCGATTTGTTAATTCAGCGGCACTCCCTGTCGGGGTAAACGTACCTTTGTCATCCGGGGTCCCTGGAGAACAGGCCACTATACCTGCACCCAGGACTGCGATACTCATGAAGGACAACAACTTATTCATTTTTCTAACCCCCAATTTATGCTGTATACCCTGCTGCTTATTATGTCTGGTAACGGCTCAAAGCCGTTTAATATGACCTTTTTCTGCGGCATTATACATATTGATCATTAAGGCGCTCACTCTCGTGAATGTAGCTTAAGCATGTCTTAAAGTGGTATTTTGCCAATAAGCTACTAATATATCGGAAACTGTTTATAAATCTGAGCAATACACGCCAGTATTTATGTGATCTGGTAGACATTTTTAATATTCAACACGCTTAAAGCAGGGAAATTTACGTAGTATGCGCTTCAAGCTGGTATTTTACGCAGCACTGTCAGCTATATAACTGACAGGTATTCAAGTACAGAGAAGAATATTTGAGAGATTTAGAGAATGGTGCTTCGTTATGTTAGGACAGTATATAACGGTTTCTACCCGCTTCTTTGGCTTCATATAAAGCTTTATCCGCCATCTCGATTAAATCTGCAGGTTTGGATTTTTTAGTGGGCATGATGGTCCCAATGCCAGCACTTATGGTGATAAACTTTGATACGTTTGAGTGTTCATGTTTCAATTTTGTTGCTTTTATATTTTCAAACAAGGTATCAGCGATCACTTTGACACCTTCAACATCAGTATTGGGTAGGACAATAACAAATTCTTCACCGCCATAACGGGCCGCCATATCACCAGGTCGCTGGGCGGTATCCTCAATAACTTTTGCAACCTGTTGCAAACAATCATCGCCGGCCTGGTGTCCATAATTATCGTTATACGGCTTAAAGAAATCGATATCGATTAAAATCAGGGAAATATCAACCCCCTCTCGTGATGCCCGTAACCATTCCTGTTGCAAATAATCATCAAAATAACGTCGATTAAAAATTCCGGTCAAGCCGTCAGTACATGATAGTCTTTGTAATTCCTCGTTACTTTGTTCCAGCTCAACCCTGATCTCACGTAAACTTTTGAAAGCCTGGTCACGTTGCACTTGTGCCAGATAACTTCTGGAATGTGCCCTGATCCTGGCGACCAATTCAATTTTATCAGGTAACTTTACAAGATAATCGCTTGCCCCTGCACTGAAAGCATCACTTTTATCGCGAGGATCTTCTTTTGTTGAAAGGACAATGATCGGTATGTTGTCAGTATTTTTATTTTCACGATATATTTTAACCAAAGCCATTCCATCTGTTCCAGGCATAACAAGATCTTGCAGAATGATGGTCGGTCTGATTTCGCACACCTGGTTCAGGGCCTCTGAGGAGTCAGCACAATAATGAAAATCAATATCAGTTTCATCCGCTAACATACGCCTTATTGCCTCTGCAACCATCGGTTGATCATCGACTAATAAAACGACATAGCGTCCTTCACTTTCAATAATATCTTGTGGTTCGTTATTATCCATATTTCTGCTAAATATCAAATCAACTGAATTATTCTATTGGCGATATCATCCAACGCCATAATTTCTTCTGCAGCATCCAGCTGTGCGGCGGCTTTAGGCATTCCGTATACTGCACTTGATTGTTTATCCTGTGCGATAGTGACATCGCCACGCTTGCGTAGTTGTAACAGGCCTTTTGCGCCGTCATTCCCCATGCCTGTCAATAAAACACCAATGGCTTTACCGGGCCAATTTTGCGTGACACTGTCAAAAAAAACATCGACAGAAGGTCTGAATGCTACGTCATCAGGTCCAACAGTATAACTTAGCAACATTTTATCATTAATAATTAAATGGTCACTTTTTGACGCAATGTATACATTTCCTTTCTTTAACATTTCATTTTCAGATGCAAGTTTTACGTTCAGCTCAGTGACGGAATCGAGCCAGGCAGTAAGTTCCGTTACAAATGCCTCATCAACATGTTGTACGATAACAATCGGTACCGGAAAAGACGCTGGTAATTTTCCCAGTACATTTTCCAGTGCTTGTGGTCCTCCAGATGAAGCGCCTATGACCACCAAATTTATACTTTTATTGGTTATACTCTGTGCTGGTTTTTTAGAAAAAGATATAGTGGTTTTTGGCCGCATTAACAGCGCGATGTTTTTGATTTTTTCCAGTATTACATTTTGTATTTCGTTGGTATTCCCGCTTTCCATTACCGGTGTATTAACCGCGTCAAGCGCTCCTGCCCCCATTGCTCGAAAAACTTTATCTGCATTGTGATCAACCGATGAGGTGACAATCAGTATTGAACAAGGCGTTTGTTGCATAATTTGTTTAGTTGCCTCTACGCCATCCATTACTGGCATAATCAAGTCCATCAATATCAAATCCGGTTTATCCTTTTGACATTGCTCTACTGCCTGAGCGCCGTTATTGGCAACCCAGATAACCTCAATATCCCCGGATTGTGACAACACTCTGCGTAATGCTTCAACCGCCATAAGCATATCATTGACTATCGCTATTTTCATTTTAATACTTCTATTTTCATCTTACGACTATAAGGCCTCACCAATCAGGTCTATCACTGCTTCGAGAAGCGTTTCATCATGAAAGCTACCTTTAGTCAGATAATAGTCAGCGCCTGCATCCATTCCTCGTTTTCTGTCCTCCATTCTATCTTTGTAAGATACAATCATGACAGGTAAAGAATTTAATTTAACATCTTTTTTAATCAGCTCTACTAATTCTATGCCATCCATCCTTGGCATATCGACATCCGTTATAACAAGATCAAAATCCTGTGACCGAACAGTGTTCCATCCGTCCATGCCATCGACCGCTAAGACAACTTCATAGCCGTTTGTTTCCAGTAAATTTCTTTCAACACCTCGAACGGTAATCGAATCGTCAACGACCAATACACGCTTGGGTATTTGTTTATCGGCCACATCGATAAAATGTGTAACTTTTGCACCCGTTTCATCTGAAATTATCGTGTTTATAGACCTGACAAAATCATCGACATCGATAATCAGAGTCGGTTGACCATTTTCAAGAATTGCAGATGCACTAATGTCCTTAATTTTTCCAATACGCGGGTCCAGTGCCTGAACAACCAGTTCACGCTGGCCAATTAATTTATCCACCACCACACCGTATTTGTTTAGATGGTCATTGACAACAACTATAGGTATTTCATCATGTGCTGTGGAGTCTGCCGGCTTTCCAAATACCTGAGAGCCGGAGACGAGCCCAAGATGCTCACCATGTTGTGTGATATATTGGTGCCCTTCCATTCGTAATATTTCACTGCTGTTTACCTTGGTAACCCGATTTACCCGAATCAAGGGAAAGGCATATGATTCACTCGCAATTTCCACGAGCAACGCCGGTACGACGGACAATGTAATGGGTAATTGTAATGTAAATTTTGTACCTTTCCCTTGAGTGGACTGCACATGAACCAGGCCACGTATTTCCTGCAGCACTTTGCGCACTACGTCCAGACCAACACCTCTGCCACTGAGTTCAGTAACTTCATCACGGGTGGAAAATTTAGGCAGGAACAGGAATTCAAGCAATTCCTGTTCTGAAAGAGTGTCTGCAATCTCTTGTGCCACCAGGCCTTTTTTAACAATGGAATTTTTAAGTACGTCATAGTTCACACCCCGACCATCGTCCTCTACTATGATACCGAGCATACCTCGACTATAAATGGCAGACACGGTAATTTTTCCGGATTCGGGTTTTCCTGTATTAATGCGTTCTTCCGGGAATTCAATTCCGTGATCAATAGCGTTGCGAATTAAATGGGTCAATGGTGCCTCTATTTTTTCCAGCACATCACGATCTACATCTTTTTCGAGGCCCAGGATATCCAATTCTACTTTCTTGCCTGTCTGTTTTGCGATGTCCCGTACCATTCTGTTGAATCCCTGCACGCCATCAGCAAAAGGACGCATGGTATTTGAGATCACTTCCCGGTATAGGCGGGCGGTCTGGTTTGTCATTCTTCTATCGAATTGCTCAATATCTGCCATACGATCATTCAATAATTTACGACAGTTATTTGCCTTATCAATAGCCAGTGATATATGTGATTCTATTTGTGAATCATCTTTCATTAGATGGGCAATCGATTCTTTTAAAGCGTCAATTGTTTGCGCCAGTTCTGTTTGTCGTTTTTTAAGCTGCAACATCGACGACAGAAAGGGATATGTCCATTTTGAAGTGATTAACAGCTCGCCACTTAATCCCATTAAGCGGCTCAAACGATCTGCGCTGATTCTCACTACGCGATCCTGACTATCATCAT
The DNA here is from genome assembly GCA_030610155.1 of Gammaproteobacteria bacterium. Lineage (GTDB taxonomy): Bacteria > Pseudomonadota > Gammaproteobacteria > SG8-11 > SG8-11 > JAADIM01. Next base: position 2,628 of record JAUWSG010000155.1, on the reverse strand, counting down.
TTTTCGTCGTTTCAGACGTAGATCGTTTTGAGCGTTTAGTAGAGGGTTTCGTCGAATTTTTTGACTTTGGTTTTTTTGATGACTTTGGAGAGGACACTATTGCTTTCAAGGAATCCACTGTACTGATCAGGAGCTCACTGTTGCTGTCCTCCCAGGAAAGCATCTCCGATTCACTCATATTAATGAAGTCTTTAATGACATCAACTGCTGCAAGTAATACATCGATGTCATTTTCTCCCAGCACCAGGATTTTATTCTGGGCAGAAACAAAACATTCTTCCAGTACATGGGCAATGCTTTCTATCGGTTTAATATTGACTAATCTGGCTGCACCTTTTATAGAATGCCCGGCACGCATGAGTATTTCCAGTTGAACGTCATCCTCAGGTGACTTCTCAAGCGCCAATAAGCCATCAATCAGCAAGGCAGATTGACCTTCCAGTTCAGTGCAGAACAATTCATGCATAGAGAATTGGCTGTAATCTGTCTGGCTTTTCTTGCTCACCTGATTTTATTCTCCAGGCTATCAAACACTATATTAGTATCCAGGCAGCCTATATTCAGATTATCCAGACCAATAACGCCAATAAGAAAATCAGCTGTGTCGTTCTTGATTGTCGCAGGCGTGTTTTGCAGTTCTTTTTTGTTGTATCGGTGAAGCCCGCGAAATTCACTCACAGGAAAAACATAACGCCTGCCTTCTTTAACAAGCACAATCAGGCAATTATATAATCCACGGTGGCCAATGACTGCTTCTTCTACACCTTGTTTAACGCCAAGTAGTGAACCCAGAGAAAAACATAATTGCACTTCCCCGCTTATATTAACGATGCCTTTTATTAAATCATTCCGCTGGTGTGGAATCGAATGTATCGGTTTATCTTCTGTTACCATTTGGCATAAACCCGAAGGCAGTGCAAACCATTCATCACCAATTCTTAATATCATCACTGAAACCGAATCAGTATTATCTATTCTATCGCGAGCTGACTCAGTTACGTTTTGACTGTTTTCATTTTCATATTCAACTGTAATTTCGCGCTGCAGAACTTTGCGACCTGCTTCTATATATTTGTCACAATTTTGGCAATGAATAACAGACTCCAACACGGGACAACGTGGTTTTTCTCTTCCCCACACTCCGATGCTGTTCCAGCAATTGACAATTTTCTCACTCATAATTTAACCAACCAATCCTGTATGAGGACAGCTATGTTTTTATTCGTTTAGCAACACGTTTTACACGTTGATGCAATTTTTTCGCTGTTTCTGAATCTCCCTTTCTACCCGCATGCAAGGCCAAATGAATCAAGGCCTCATGATGATTTGGATTCAGATAGACAGCTTTTTGATAAAGCTCCCCAACCAGGTTGTCTTTACCTTCTGATTCTCGTATTAAGCCCAACAAATAATAGGCCTGAGAAGATTCTGGATCTTCCCGCAAGTAGGATTCACATAACGCACTTGCTTTTTTTAATTTCCCTTCATCTGCCAGTTTTTTTACTTCACGCAACGTTTTATTGTCCTGAGGGTCTTTGTATTCATCAATATCCGCGATATTCAATACTACAGTTTCAAGAAATTGAGGCGTTTGTGCTACTGCTACTTTCTTTTTTATTTCCTGCCTGAAAGTATCTTCGGTCTTGCTTATTTTTTTCGATTTCTTGTTGCTTTCTGTTATAGCAGGCTGAATTTTATGATAGGCAAAAGACCTGGGATATTTTGACCTGGTGAGGTATGTTTTAATGAATTCTCCCGTTTCTGCATGCCCCAAAAACAGAATGCCGTCATCTCTAAGTAATTTACAAAGATTCTCGATGGCTTTTTCCTGTGTCGGCCGATCAAAATAAATCAGTAAATTTCGACAAAATATAATGTCATATTTTGTTGTATTACCATTACCAAGATTATCCTCTAATAAATTCCCGCGCTGATAATTTACAGCATGACGTATATCTTCATGCAATACATACGTATCATCTATCCGGTCAAAATATGCATTTATATAATCATTTTCCTTGTTTCTAAATGAATGTTTAGCATAGACCCCTCTTTTGGCTTTTATCAACAACCGTTCACTTATATCAATAGCATCAACCTGAAAGTGCTCGGACGTCAAACCATACTTGTCCAGACTCATAACCAGAGAATAAGGCTCCTCACCCGTTGAACTGGGTGCACTAAGAACCCTTAATTTTCTGCCCACCTTTTTAGCTAACCATTCTTCCTTTATATAATTATCAAGCGCAACAAATGATGGCTGGTTTCTAAAAAACCATGTCTCGGGAACAACAACTTCCTCTATAAGTTCTTTGACTTCAAAATCTGATTTTTTCAATTCCTTACTATATTCTTCGATATCTTCTATTCCACAAGTCATCATACGGTGACGCACAGCGCGCTCTAAATTCGACGCACCCACTGTCGAGGCGATTAGACCGATAGCACCTTTTAACAAATATTTAATTTCCGTGATTGGCATTTTTGGTCTCTAGTTATCCTCACTGAATAATAATGCGGATAACTCGTCTGGTAATAAATTATCGAGTTCTATATTCTGGATCATCACGCCATTATCGAATACTACTTTACCAAGGAAAGGAGAGGTTTCCAGCTTCATGCCAGATG
>JAUWSG010000071.1 GCA_030610155.1 Gammaproteobacteria bacterium | reverse complement strand
CATCTATACGCACGTAAACCCGGCCACGAACTGAATAACATGCTGATGAACAAACTGTTTGCAGAACGTGAATCCTGGTCTTACATCACGATAAATGAGTTTAATGCAATGACTGGACGCAATCAGGACACGTTTGAAACCGAGAGTGAAATTAGTGAAAAAATGCTTAACAGTATAGCCACATGATTTTGCATTTTAACTGAATCCCCGAGGTGAAAAGTGAGGTACACAGTGCAGGAATTTTCGATTCACATCTGAGAGGACCTGCACTGATCCTTTTCATATTTGGCGTATCTGGATAACAAATTGGCGTAATAAGACAAGCGGCGAGGCAACGGCTTGTCGCTTTAAGATAACTGTATTTTACCAATATGGCGATACTCTATTAATTCAATGAATGTCAAATAAAGAGAAGACTAAAAATGAAATTCACCAGTGGGACTTCAGTCAAGCAAAGAACAATAAAACACCCCGTCACCATCAAAGGAATAGGCTTCCGAACAGGCCAGGCAGTCACGATGAGCATATCGCCCGCCGATGCAGACAGCGGTATCCAATTCGTCCAGAACAATCTTGATGTTAAAAATAACGTCACAGCCAGGTGGCACAGTGTTATTGACACTGAGATTTCTTCATCAGAAGGCATTGGCAGCGGAATTAATGTCAGTTCGATCCAACATTTAATGGCGGCATTGTACGATTGTGGTATCGATAATGCTGTCGTGGAGTTAAATGCGCCAGAACCACCCATCATGGATGGTAGCGCGCAACCGTTTATTGAACTAATCGAAAAGACCGGCACACAAACACAAACCGCATCACGTAAGGTAATCTGGTTGCAGCGGCCCATTGAAATCCGCAATGGCAAGCAATATGCGATCTTAACGCCCGCGGAAATTCCCCGCATTACCACCGAAATTGAATTTCCAGATACCACCATTGGATCTCAAACTTTTTCAGTTGAATTAATCAACGATGCTATTCGAAAAAATATAGCTAACGCACGTACATTCAGATTTGAAGAAGAGCTGCCCCAACTTCGTGACAAAGGCCTCGCACTGGGTTGCTCTGAAAATAATACTGTTATTATAAAACGCGACCCGACAGCTAACACAAAGGGATTACGCTACCAGGATGAGTATGTTCGTCATATCACCCTGGATTGCCTGGGCGATCTGGCGCTAATTGGTGTCCCCCTACTCGCGCATCTATATGTACGTAGGCCTGACCCATTGTTTATTAGTAAAATAATTCAGCACTTGTTTAAAAAGCGTGAAGCGTGGGCCTATATCCCGATAGAAGAGTTAGGCATGATAGCCGGTTACCATGATAGTCCGCATACAAATGACTGCAGCAACAAGACTGGATGGAACACACTGATATACGGTTAGCCAGGATAACCGTCGCATCCGCTTCAGGCTTCAAGCGGTTTGTATTTTACCCGGTATAAGATTGAATACATAACCGGGACGATGAGCAAAGTAAAAACGGTGGCAAACCCCAGACCGAACATGATTGTAACGGCCATAGACTTGAAGAAGGCATCAAACAAAAGCGGGATCATACCAAGCACCGTCGTGATCATGGCCATGGACACGGGGCGTACACGGCTGACAGCAGAATCAAAGATAGCATTATAAAGCGCCTTACCTTCGTTTATTTCCAGATTAATTTGATCGACCAGTACAATACCATTTTTGAGCATCATCCCTACCAGTGCGATAAATCCTAGCAAGGCCATAAAGGTAAATGGCGTATTGGTTACCAATAGTCCGAACGCCACACCGATCAGCGCCAGGGGTGCCGTTGACCAGATAATGAGTGGCTGGCGAACAGTACTGAAAAGCATCACTGTTATCACAAACATTATAAATACACCTATCGGGATAGACCCCATCAAGGCAGTGTTAGCATCAGAAGAGCCTTCAAATTCGCCTCCCCACGCCAGGCTATACCCTTTTGGTAATGGTATCGCCTCAATTTGAGGACGCAAACGGTTAAACACATCATTGGCCGTATCATCACCGAGAATATACGGGTCGGCAATCACTGTCATAGTGCGTTTTCGGTCACGCCGATTGATAAGCGGGTCTTCCCATTGTGTCGTAAAACCAGAAACGACTTGTTCAATTGGTATATATTTACTGTAGACCGGGCTCCAGATTTGTAAATTGGGTAAAGAATCAATTTTAAGGCGCTGTGACGCAGGTGGTCGCGCAATGATAGGCAACATGGTTGTGCCATCGCGGTATAAACCAATGGGTTTACCGGAAAAACTCATCAGCAGAACATCGTCCAGATCCTGTTTACTGATGCCCGCCCGACGGGCCTGAACTTCGGAAAACTGAGGCCGCACCAGTTTTGAACGCTCCTTCCAGTCATCGCGCAGCCCAACAACACCTCGGTCCTTACGCATAATATCTTTTGCCTGTATTGCCAGGTTGCGTAACTTTTCAGGATCGGGCCCACTGAAGCGCGCTTCAATCTTTCCATCCTTGCTTGGCCCCAATTCAAACTTCTTGAAATTATGCAGGGCATGAGAATATTGTTCGTCAAGATGTGAACCAATCCGGGCAATTAAAGCGTCTATTTTTTTATAGTCGTCCATTTCCACCATTAGCTGTTCGTAACTGGGATATATTTTTACCGGCGCATAGGTCAACATAAAACGAATACCGCCCTTACCCGTATTGGAACTGACCTGTACAACACCTTCCTGCTTGCGCAACCAGTTTTCAATTTCCTGAATGTCCTCGAAAGTATCACGAATATCAGTGCCCTGACTGCGCCAGTAATCCACCAGAAATATCGGCGTGGTCATGCTGGGAAAGAAAACAACCTTGATTTTCTGAAACCCATACACTGAGGCCAGCAAAAGCACTACCACACCCACTGTGGTGATGACGCGGAAACGCATACAAATATCAAGTACCTTCCTGAACGTCACAAAAAACAGTCCTGCATAGGGATCAGATGATTCTCCCATTTTACCCTTGTTGATTTCTTCCTTGAAAAACAAATCAGCAAAGAAAGGCGTTAAAGTAATGGCAGTAAACCAACTTAACATTAATGAAATCAACAGAACATAAAACAGGGAACCCAACATCTCCCCGGTTGAGTCATTTGACAAACCTATGGGTGCAAACGCTGTGACGGCGATGACTGTCGCGCCAAAAAGTGGCCATATGGTTTGTTTGACAATCGCAGAAGCAGCCTCGATTTTCGACAAGCCACGTTTCATACCGATTAAAATGCCTTCGGTGACGACAATAGCATTATCCACCAACATACCCAGTGCAATAATAAGCGCGCCAAGGGAAATGCGTTGCAGTTCGATATCGATGAGCTTCATAAATATAAAGCTACCAACCACAGTAATAAACAATATCAAACCAATCAACAAACCACTGCGCAAGCCCATAAATACCAGCAAGACGACGATAACGATAGCCACTGCCATGAGCAGATTCACAATAAAGTCTTTAATAGAAGCATCGACAAGCTTCGGCTGGTCGTACAAGACACCCATCTCGATACCAATCGGCCTTGCATATTCCAGTTCACGCAAACGTTTATCCAGTGCCTGCCCCACTTTCACAACATTAAAGCCGGTCGCAAATGATATGCCAAGAGTAATTGCTTCTCTGCCATTGAGCGAATTAATGTGTGTAGGGACTTCCTGAAAGCCCCTTGAGATAGTCGCCACATCTTGCAGATAGATCAGATTTTTATCACCACTGCTGCTGATCACCAGATTCCCCAACTCGGCTACATCCTGAAATTCACCTGTGGGGTGAAAGCGTATATATTCTTCTGCTAACTTGACGGCGCCCGCATTGGATACAATATTTTGTGCCGCTAATATTTCATAGATTCGACTATAAGGTATACCCAGCAAAGCCAGCTTGCTGCGGGAAATCTCGACAAATGCCTGCTCCTGCTGCTGCCCGGCCACCGTGACTTTGCCAACACCTTCTACCAGCACCAGTTCACGTTTCAAATAATCTACATAGTCTGAAATTTCCTTATAGCTGAACCCATCGCCTACAATGGAAAATAGCAAACCATAAATGTCACCAAAATCATCATTAACAATGGGTGGTTTCACACCGGGTGGCAATGAAGGTGCAAGATCATTGATTTTACGCCGCAGCTCATCCCATATTTGCGGTAAATCATCCTTGTTATAAATACGCTTCATGGTCACAGTAATTTGTGACAGCCCATTTGAAGAAATTGAACGGATATAATCAACATATTGCAGTTGCTGAATCGCATTTTCGATCGGGTAAGTGACTTCTTCTTCAACCTGTCGTGGGGACGCGCCAGGATATTGCGTAATAATGACCGCATCCTTGATGGTGAACTGCGGGTCCTCAAGACGTGAAAGGCCAGTATAAGAAAGAATACCACCGCCGAGGAAAATGATTACCAGCATCCAGCTGATCACTTTATTTTTAATGGAGTATTCTGCAATATTCATATTATTTTTCTTTCAGGCTCAAGCAGGGATCGCTTATAAACCACGCTCCCTGACGATACGCTTGACTTGCTGGTTCTCGTTGAGGAAATGTACGCCCGCCGCAATGATCTGGTCCCCGGCCTTAAGGCCGCTGGTGATCTCTATTCCGTTAGTGTGTAATTTACCAACTGTGACCGCACTGCGTTTCACCCGCATTGAGTCCTGATCAAGAAGCCAGACGTAACGCTCCTTGTTATCAACAGGCTTATCATCAGCAGCAAAGACTGCAACCGCTGGCACAACAATCATGTCACGGCTATCTCTAATTATTTCTGAAAAATCCACTTTGACCGTCACGGTCATTCCCGAAAATGCCCGGAATTCCGTGGGCGCATCCATTGTAATTTTAGCGCGATAGGTATTTGTCTTGGAGTCCGCTTCTGTATCAAGCTCTTTTAAAACCGCATTGGTATAGTGATAGCTCGGATGGGCGTCAAAGGTGACGGTTGACCTGGCTTTTCCATCCACTTTATCTCCTCTTTTTATCAGCGCGAAAAATGATTCAGGTAGCTGAATGCTGATGTCGATCTTATCAACTGACTGAACATGTAAAATAGGTTGTTTCGCCTGCACATTTTCGTGATTATCAACCAGCACTCTGGAAACCACACCATCAAAAGGAGCACGTAAAAAAGTATAATCATAATCTGCCTGTGTAAGCGCCAGATTTGACTTGCTGGCCAGCATGTTCGACTTTGCCTTGTCAAAATCAGCGATTGGAATGAGTTTTTGCTTAACCAGTTTATCTGCACGTTCGTACTGGACTTTGGCAAGATCATATTTGGCTTTTCTGTCATCCAGCCTGAGCTTGTAATCTTTTGGATCAAGGCGTGCGAGTAGCTGCCCTTTCTTTATTTTCATTCCTGCTTTTGCCGGTAATTCGATTAATTCGCCGTTCACTCGAAATGCCTGCTCAGCCTTGTCACTTGCTTCCACTTCACCCGGAAATTCACGTACTGCTTGTGATAGCAAGTCACCTACTGTGACAATCTTTGCTGGCCGAACAAGTTCTTTTGCTTCTTCGACTTGCTTTTTATCACAGGCAATCAGTAATAATGGCAGCGCGACAACGCTAATAATAAATCGGGAACAGGACAGTTTTCTGGTCATAGTCATGCTGGGCTCACCACGTTGATTTCACTTTGATGTTGTATATTCGGGACATGATAAAGCTATTTATACCATGTTGGAACCGTATTAGACTCACCCGATCATTTTGACTTAAATATATACAATTGCGAGCAGTATTATGCAGAAAATGCATCAATAATGGCTTTATGCTAAATTAACCAAACAGATAACTGGACTGAATAAGACGGCCGGAGAATTCAAGTGAATAAAGTATCAATTTCAACAATTATCATCATGACTTTACTGTTGCTGGCAACCGCTTGTGCACCTATTGATGTCAGCAGGAAAGAAAACAAGACGTTTGATTTTTCAACATTAAAGACCTACTCCTGGATTCCGAATGAGCAGGAAGAATTTGTCGGGATCGCGGTTGATAAAAAAGTCCTTGATGAGTTCATTGTCACTGACATTAACAAGGCACTTCAATCCAAGGGCTATATCCTGAGCGAAGATAACCCAGACTTTCATATCTCATACATTGTGACCGTTCAGGGTGTACGCCGGACCGCGCAAATAAATTCATATTACGGAAACATGGGATACGGCGCCTATTATGGACAGGGTTCCAGGATGTACGGATACAATGCCTATGAAAAGCAACGAACCGCAGCTTATACAGAAGGTACATTGGTACTGGATATTATTAACGTAGCAACAAAAGAACATCTCTGGCGAGGTATTGGGCACACACCAGTAGGGGTTTATAAATCAGAAGATAAAAAGAGGAAACGCGTCACCACTATCGTCAATAAAATACTGAAACAATTTCCATCCCGCTAATATACAGCTCCGGGGCAACACAACAAACTCAGGATAAAACCCAAAGAAAGACGTTCACCACAAAGACGCAAAGGACGCAAAGTTTTAAACTATATTACTTCTGTTTCTTTGCGTCCTTTGCGCCTTTGCGGTAAAAAACAGACTTCTATTGAACCAAAAGATAAAAGACTTTTATAACAAGCCTTCTTTCCTGAGATTACTCATTATTAAACTCGATAATTTATTTATTTCTTTATTAATATTTTCCGGGCTGAAGGTTTCAGTCGTAATGGCCCAGATTAATTTGGCATTGGCGGTTTCATATAAATTTATTTCCAGCGAAACCAGGGTATCTTCTACATAATATCCCGGGTCGTAATAATTCCCGCCGACACGGCCATAATAGCCATAAAAAGAGTTATAGTGCGCCGGGTATGCTGAAGGCACAAAACGTTGTTCCTTGTCAACCGAGATCATACGCGCCACAATAACCGCATCAATATTGTTTTCCTTGACAATCGGTAATACGGTTTCTTTACTTATTTCCCGTATGTCATCAAAATAATTAGCTGAAGGCACTGCCTGTTTCCCGTCCTTTATGAAAGCGGCGGCTAATGTGTCTTCAAACAATCTGCGTCGACCCTTGTTCTCACCCAGGCCAATCACCATCACTTTTTGAACAGGCCGGGTATAGTTCGCATCTTTCCATGAACCTGTCACATATGTTGATGCACAGGAAGACAGCATTAGTGCAAATCCCACAACAATTACCCAACGCAAACTTTTTATTAATTTCATTTTATCTCTCCACACAAAAATAATGACAACAAACAAAAAAACAGACTCAGGGATCATCTGTAATTATTCCGCTTCCCAGTTTACAAGTGCCGGTACAGCGGACAATACGCCGGGCACAGGATATATCAGAATATTTTTTCGCTAATACCGGGTCTTCTGCAAACCCTTTGTGCTCCAAATTCGAGTTATTACACTGTCTCCGGCTAGTGACAAAACGCGGTTCAGTTAACCACTTAACGTCCAGACATCCCTGTGGCCCTTCACCAAACTGCATCCCTATTTCATAGGTGCCACAAAATAACCCTTTATGTCCTAACCAGCCTTCCACTTTCCATTCGCCAGTGGACAAAAGGAATACCTTGCCAGCGGGAAACCTGAATGTCGATATCTGCGGATCACCCGGTAATGAAAAAATGACATTTGGCTGAATCACGGCCGTTTCGCTCTTTTCGGACCAGGCAAGACACACTGAACTATACAAAATCAGAATTATAAATGATAGCAGTCCAGTCAGTTTGCTAAAGCTGTATGTCATTCAGACATTCTGCCATGCACATTATTCCCTGTCCATTTTGTGCTTTTTGTCTGGATTTCATTGATACGCCATAGTAACTGAAGCATGGCCTCATTCCTGTTATATTGCTCACACTATCTCGTTCGTGCCTGGCTGAAAAAACTGGAGAAGCTACCAATAATGAAAAATACCACCTTTATTTATATTGTTTTTATCATCAGCGCATTATTCACAACGACACTTCAGGCACAAACTGAGATCACGCCGTTTTATGGTTACCGATTTGGTGGTGAATTTAAAGACACTTTTACCAGAACCACTCTGAATATCACCGACGAAAATATTGCCGGGTTCCTGGTAAGCATTGACAGAGATGCACATTCCCAATATGAGTTTTTATACAGCCATCAATCTTCCGAAGTAAAATCGAATACCTCAAACCCGAATTTTGATGTTGATATCGATTATTACCATTTTGGCGGTACTGCACTCTGGCCCAATGACAAGATAACCCCCTTTCTCGCAGGCGGTCTGGGCTTAACACATATGAGTCCGGATACCTCCGGGTCAGATTCCGCAACCCGTTTTTCATTCAACTTAGGTGGTGGACTAAAGTGGTTCCCCAGCAAAAAAGTTGGTATTCGCCTGGAAGCACGTGCCTATGGCACATTGGTCGATAGTGGTTCAGCGATTTTCTGTACTAATGGCAACTGTAATTTCAGCGTCTCAGGCAATCTATTTACACAATTCGAAACCAATGTCGGTGTCATTGTCCGTTTCTAACACCAACTTGCATCGCCAAATTGTGGATCTGCCAATAACTCTTTTATATTGGCCTGGATAATACGGTAACCTACATTTCCATAAAGTATTTGTCGGCCTTCATTAAATACCAGGGCCGGACTACCGGGAATATAGTATTTTTCTTTTGCTTCAAGGTCCAGATGCAGTTCAGCATGTGCATCCCCGCTATCCAGTAAACTGTGCAACTCACTCACTGGTAGCTGGAGTTCTTTTCCGATACTGTTCAGCACTGTGATGTCAGAGATATTCCTGCCCTGCTCAAAGAAAACGGCGCGTATTCGCCAAACCAGCTCTTCAATCAGCGTCCGGCCATTAAACGCTTCGAGTGCCTGAGCTGAAATCAGCTTTTTCGATTCTAATAGTTGCGCAGCCTTTATATATAAATGAGGGACATTGGATGATGCCGGCGCCTGATGTAGCCAGATATCTTCATCAATCTTTATATGCTCCCATTTCGCGGCAACTTCCTTCAAGTGCCGGTTAAATCCTTTAAACCCATCTTTGTCTTTCCAGCCTTCGGCAATGCGTTTCTTTGCCGCGCCAAATATTGGTACAAAACGATAATTTAACTCTATCTCATCACCAAATTCCTTACATAACTCGTCAATACGAATATGACCACTGTAGGCCCAGATACAAAGCACATCAGAAAAATAATCTATTTTTAGTTTGCTCATAAAAAGTTATTACACCTCATCTGACTCATTAATAATGTTACGGTGCGAAACACATGAAAAATATTTATATTTTATTCTATATTATGGTTTTACGTATTTGACAATATCACTGTAGGCATCCGGATATTTATCTTTGAGTGTTTTTTCGTCTGCTATGACCCTGTCACTGTATTCAAACCCGGGGGCAACCGCTTCACTTATCAGACCATACTCACCACTGATTAATTCGCTCGCTTTCCAGCAACCACCTTTAACAACCAACTGAAGTGACTGCCCCGCTTCCAGTTTGTTGCCCAGTATTTTTTCTTCAAGCTGGCCATCCGGGTATAACACAATATATTTGATCGCCGAGCCCGCGTGGTAATAATGAATGATATCCGACTGGTTCTGATGTAAGTACCCCATCGGACGATCACTGGTTAACATATAATATATCGAAGTCATTAAATGCCGAGTCGCGGCATGCGGACCAATGGCCACCGTTTGATCGGACTGATACGTCCTGCAAAAGTATCCGCCTTCTTCATGGGGCTTCAAACCCAACATCGTTATTAATTGCTGCTTTGTCATGTCTTATATTTATTCACAAAAATTACACTGATGGACAAATTCTATATTAAGTAAAATTAGACCTGGAACAAATATAGTCTTCAGTCTTGTTTAATAATAATAGTCACATTCAGACTATCATGACAGATAAATAAAATATCTTGAGACTACTTTCCTACAATTTTTCTACCAATATAAACTATCCTGATTAGCTATTACTTATTAAATTGGCTTAAAGTAGGAAAATAATCAACACCTCTGGTTAGAACATACTTAAAGGGGGAATAAGAATTATAAAACAGGATTCGTTAAAGGACAGAATCCGATGAGGGACAGGGGTAATGAAAAGGACTATTCTGATAATTGCAGGGATACTACTGTATTTCCCATTTACTGCTTTTGCAGCATCAGCTGATCAAGTCAGCAAAGACATTGACGAAAACATTGAAAACATTGCGATCCTGCAGGAACAGATTTCACTTCTGGAGAAAGAGTTCAAATCGCAATTAAAAGTATCCGGGTATGCAGATGTTGAATACCGTTCCTCAAGCAAACCTGGCGATGAACCAGGGTTCAGGCTGCACCATTTCTCCTTGTTCTTTAAAAAGAGAATTAATGAGCAATGGCGGTTTTTTTCAGAAATTGAATATGAAGATGCACCATTAATAGAATTCCCGGAAAACCCTCCAGCAGACCCGTCAAATTGTTTGGACTGTAGTGGAAAAATTTTCGTAGAAGCAATGAATATTGATTTTTTGTGGAAGTCACAAGCATCATTGCGTTTTGGCCGGTTTTTTACACCGGCGGGCATCTGGTCTATTGATCACTACCCGCCTTTTGTGCCAACCCAGGAACGTCCGTTGCACATTCGGAAAATATTTCCACAGCTGGTAGACGGAACAGCACTTTTTGGTAGAGTGTCATTTGGCAGCAGTTTTTTAACCTATGATTTTTATGCTGGCAATGGTGAAGGCAATCCAGGCCACGGGGACACAAACTCTGATAAAGCAAGTGGATTGAAATTCAGCCTGAACTTTCCTCTCATAGATCACACAGAAATAGGTGCGACGTATTATCAGGACACATTGAATGATGACACTGACAAAACCGTAGCAGGCATTCACACTAAATTGGAGGGAGGCGATTTTACCTTTCAGGCTGAATATGCTGATGGAGAATATACACCTGTTACGGGTCAAAAATATAACAGTGAAGGTTATTATGGCCAACTCTATTATCGATTATCGGACTGGCTTTTTGGCTTTCGATATGATTTTTTCGATAAAAATTCAACCGCGCTTGTTGGATCAGTAACCAGAGAATCTATATTTATTAATTACCGCGTTAACAAGGATATAGTATTTAAGTTGGAATATCATGAAACTGAGCCAGAAGACTCAGCAATACAAAGCACTGACTTGACCATAGCGTCAATTGCAATCTACCTCGGAGATTAAAACGCTTCGGCATTGGGCACCCTGAGGAATGGGTAAAAACATAGTCAAATATAGTTTATCGGTGCTACTTGTGGCATTGCTTGTGCTGCGCGTCGATATTAAAGATTACATTAATAATGCAAGCGCTTATGTTACGGGTTTATTCGATACAAGCTTTCAAAACACACAACCACCTTCTGATATTATCAGTCTCGCAAAGAATAATGCGCCAGCACTACCAGGCAGCAGGCTTAACCCCTATGACAGGCTGATAACGTCAAAAAACAAAAACATCAACCCGGACCCTGTCATAGACCTCGACAAGATAGCACAAGAAAATGCAGCTTTTGAGATGGAGCGAATCAAAAAAATTGCGGCAGAGAAATTTGCCCGATTCAAGGCAGAACTGGAATTAATAAAACAACAAGAACGAAAACAAAATTCAGCACCCACGATCGTTATCCCGACAAAGACAACAAATAATACTCAGAAACAAGCTAGCAGACCCCAAGCTATTCAAAACACTCGATCAAAATCTGCAGAACCAGAAAAACCAGCCCCTATTACAACTACAGTGGCAACATTCAACACAGAATTGCATCAACGTACACTGAAAACATTCACGCCTGAACAAACAAAAAATAATAACAAGACCGATCTCGAAGAGAAACTTTTTGGAGATGATACCGTGGTAATTATTGTAAACAGTAAAAACAATCAAACGATCACAGCGACGGACATCAAAAACTTATATACAGACAAAATGACAACCTGGAAGGATGGTAAAAAAATCATCGTTTATAATTTACCTGTTAGCTCGCGAATCAGGGAAATATTTTCATACAAACTTTTACATAAATCCCCTTCACAAGCTGCAACCGCGGCATCCAACCGGGTAATCACAAATGTTATTCGCAACTCAACTGAAACAAAAACTGCCCGGCTTGTTGTATCTACCGTTTCCAGAAACCCGACTGCTATTGGCTACACTACTTATAAAAATGTTAAGGGAAAAAATAATTTACGAATTGTAATGGCCGTGGAATAACAAATTAGTTTCAGGGAAACATTATTATTTCTGCGCCCTCTTTCCAGGGTTTATATTTTTTCATCACATCTTTAAATAATACCAACTCCAGAATTGAATCCAGCCATTGCTGTAACTTTAGATACTTTGATTGATAAAACCAGTTCTTGTCAACATGTGCAAATTGCCTGACAAACGGGAAAACAGCAACATCGGCTACCGTCATATTATCCCCCGCTAAAAAAGTGTTTGCCTGAAGCATTTCTTCCAGCCGAATTAAGAATTTCTCACCCTCCGCCCGATAATACGTCGCAGATTGCTCGGGAAATCGTTCTGCATATTTATATTTATCCAGTGATAATTTAAATGAAAAATCGTTTTCCTCAACCAACTGCTTCAGCCATATAAGTTGCGCCTCACTGTACCCTGTTAGCCACTGATCAAGATCATTTATTGATAATGCCCAGTGAACAATGTCGATGCTTTCATCGATCACCTTGCCGTCTGGCAGAACGAGAACCGGGACTGTGCCTTTAGGTGAAACCAACAGCATCGAGACCGGCTTATCCGATAAAACGACTTCACGTAACTCGACCGAAAGGCCTGCATATCTGATCGCCATGCGCGCCCGCATCGCGTATGGGCAACGTCGAAATGAATACAGTACAGGTAAGGTGCTCATATTATTGATTCATTACAGCTTCAGTTAATTTATCTTTAACAACGCCCCAGCTGGACAATTTTTCTTCCGGTCTCATTGCGGCATGAGCAGGACTGGTTGAAGGCAGGCGCTGATATTGCAAATAATCAAGTTCCGTCGGTAGTGTTGATAACACATATTTGTTAAACAATTGTTCTGCCCGCGCGCCATTAAAAAATATGTATTTGATGTGATCATACTTTAAAAGAAATGATTTGAAATCATTCGCAAT
>JAUWSG010000077.1 GCA_030610155.1 Gammaproteobacteria bacterium | reverse complement strand
GTGAAACTGCAAACGGGAAATGGCCACTGCAGGATTTGCTGGTCAGTCACCGGGTAGGGCATATACAACCAGGTGAGCCTATTGTTCTCATCGCGACATGGGCAGAACATCGCTCGGCCACCTTTAATGCCAACCGCTTTATTATCAATGAACTCAAAACAAATGCCCCCTTCTGGAAATGTGAGCAAACAAAAACCCGTAAAAAGTGGGTATCGACAAATACAGACGATACCATCGAGTGATAACACCTTAAAATCAGCCGAAAATTAATCAATATAATACAATCACTTAGAATAATTTAACGTCACATTCACGCTATATATTGAGATATTTCTTGACAATTTTACCTGGTTATTTAATATATTATTAATATCTAATATACAGGCATAAATACTAAACAGCTAAGGTGAAAATATGAGCGGGCTTATACCTAATTTCCCACATGACGGCGTGGTCACTGTTAACCGTGTGATTCTAAAACCTCAATATACGATAGAAGACCTGGAAGAACGCGTCGCGCTATTATGTGAAAACGTCAAAACTTATCATTCGACTACAGGGTTCGTGGGTGGCTTTGTTTGCCTAAATAGCGGTCAAATTTCGAATGAAGGCAGCACTGTCGGACAAGCAGTGGATAGCCAACTAAAAGGCAAAGAGGCGCTGGTAATCACATTCTGGAATTCCTTTAAGGATCATGAGGCCTCTCACCGCAGCGATACGTTTCAGCCTTTATTTGAGAAAGTCCTGGAGGTATGTGAAAACGGCAATGAAGAAATCGCCTACGACATGCTGTGGTCGGGCGCTGCATATAGCGAAGAAGACGCCGAGAAAGCAAAACAAGCCAAAGAAAATAACGCTTAGCCGTCCTTAAGACCTTTTACCACAGGGAAAGGTCTTAAGGTAAGGTCTAACGCCTCGGCATCACGCCGACATCTTTGAGCCACTGACAGGCTTCATCATGACCACTTGAGCAAGCGTTATTGATGAATTCCATACCCTTGGGCACATCACGGTTCACTACCCTGCCTTCAAAATACATGAGGCCTAAAAGATAACAATTGCCAAGATTACTATTATCGTTACACCCCTGGTGACCCATTTGTATTACGCGCTGGGTATAAAAATCTGCTCTTTCCTCATTAATTTCCGTTTTATTTAAAACAAAACTCCCTACCGCATGGGAATGCGCAGCATTCATGCAATCTTTCATCGAGCCAGCATCACATTTTTCCTCATATTCAACCAACCAGCGGGGTGACGTGCTCGCCATCAGGGAAGAAAAAAAACTGCTCCCCAATAAAAGCGTTGTTAATAGCAGCACCCAAACAGAAGAAGAAAAAAAGCGCCGCCCAATCGGAAGTTCTGGCAATAATCTTTGTTGCATCATTTATTTCCTTTCAACTGTAGTGAGTTCAAACGTATTCATGGCTACATGATATTAAAATTAAACGAATTTTCAAAATGATGACATGAAAAGAATCATCAATCCACATCATGATGAAGCTGAATACCTCAAGAATACATCAATACCCAGGAGCCTGTCCGAAAATAGACTGATCTACTGCGACCAAATCCGGCTCAATCAGGCTTGCTCACGCGACGATCATTATTCTCGGACTGCCGCCTGACTAACGAATAACGTGAACTCAATCACAATACGGATGTGACCTTTATGTTAAATATAAAGAAGTCACCCAAAAACTCAACCCCGGGCACGGAGTACAATAATATGATCAAACATCCCTTTAATATCATTAAGTTATACTCTATCGCCTTATTAATAGGCTTTACATCCCCGGGTTTGGCTAGCGAATATAATGAAGGGTTCATCGCAGCAGAGTCCGGGAATTATCAAACCGCAGTCTCAAAATGGGGGCCATTAGCAAGTGCCGGCCATGCCGCCGCCCAGTTCAATATTGCGCTCATGTATCATGGTGGTTTAGGCGTGTCCCTGAATGAAGCTGAAGCGGTAAAATGGTATAAAAAGTCCGCAAATAACGGTTTTTCGGCAGCGCAGGAATTTTTGTCTGCCGCCTATGAAGAAGGCTGGTTTGGTCTGCCGCAGGATAAAAATCTGGCAAAATTCTGGGACGAAAAAGCCAACCTGGAAGATTATTAACAAACTCAAGGATGCTTAATGCGCAGGGAGGCCGCTTGTTACACATCGCGTATAAATATCGCTCAGTTATCAAGTCCTTATAATCTCAATGATTTTAAGCCTCGCCACAAAACCATTAAAAACCACCTTCACCTAATCATTCCTCAACCATCCTGGCAACTTACTCGTTATGTATGTCACTTTGTGTTGTGTATTTGATACTATATTAAACAGATCAGTCTAACTTAAACAATTCGTTTAGTTAGCCGAAACACTTACTTATATTTGGCTCAAGGAGAAAAAACATGAAGCAAAACTGGTTGGGGAACATTATCCTAAGCGCCTTGTTTGCAGCTATGTTAATAGGCTGTTCGGGAAAAACTGTGGTCGAGAGCGACTTACATATAGAAGATGCACCGGACTGGGTCAATGAAGGCACAAACATACTTAAATCCAAAAGTGGTCGTTTGTTCCACGGTGTTGGCTCTGCCTCGACGATGGATGATTTTTCGTTACAAAAATCAACGGCTGATAATCGTGCACGTGCGCAAGTTGCCAGAATCTTGTCCTCTTATATGAAAGTTGTTTCAAGTGACTACACGGCATCTGGTAAAAATGGCGATGACCAATATTCTGAACAAAATGTTTCGCGCGAGATTAATAATATTACCGAGCTGAATATGGCAGGTGTCAAGATCATTGCCAATTGGCGCAGCAAGAAAGGCGGGACAATTTATTCCCTTGCCGAACTGGACATGGAATCGGTTAAAGACATAGTGAAAAATATTGATAGCATGAACACCAACCTCGGCAAATATATCAGCAAGCACGGTAATAATATATTTGATCGCGTAGCAGAGGAAAAACAAAAATGATGAATAGATACGTTACTGCAATTATTATCCTTACTTCTATTTTATTTTTTACCAATGGCTGCACAACTAAAGTATCCCGCATTGACACCAAAGAGGTTACTGACCTGAGCGGACAATGGAATGATACCGATTCCCGGTTTGTTTCTGAAGAAATGATCAGCGATGTGTTAAACAGACCATGGTTATCACAATTCAAAAGCAGCCAAAACCGCGCACCCGTTCTGATTGTAGGTGGCATAAGAAATCTTAGTCACGAACATATCAATTTAAACACTTTTGTTGGTGACATGGAACGCGAACTAATTAACTCAGGAAAAGTGGAGTTTGTTGCCTCAAGCACGGAACGCTCGGACATCAGAGACGAGCGCAAAGACATGGACCTGCACGCCAGTGAAGAAACACGCAAAGCGATGGGCAGGGAAACCGGTGCAGACTTTATGCTAAAAGGCCAGATAAACACGATATTTGATGTCAAAAGTGACGACCAGATTAAATATTACCAGGTAGATTTAACCCTGATCAGCCTGGCTGACAATAAAAAAGTCTGGGTAGGCCAGAAAAAAATCAAGAAACTCGTCGAAAAGAAAAAACTGAGATTCTAACTTTTATAGTTTTGTTTTTGAGCGTTGATACGTATGCTCACACGCCTGCGCAAACTTACCATTGTTGTCACAACGTGCCTGATTGTGTCTGGCTGTGCTTCACATAGCCAGAAATTTTCCGCCGTAGAAAAACACCTTATTGAACACCACGCCGGCCTTGCTTTAAAAGAACTGGACGAGCGTTATGGAAAATCCAGTTCCGATATTGTGCTTTATTATCTTAATAAAGGACTAATCTTACGCATAAACGAGGAGTATAAAAAAAGCAACCGGGCACTGGAAAATGCCAAGAAATTTATCGACGAACTGGAAACATTAAGCCTGTCAGAACAAACCACCTCACTAACCATTAATGACAGCACATTAAGTTACACAGGTGAACGCTACGAAAAAATTCTGCTTTATGTTTACAAGGCGCTTAACTATATCGATCTAGGCAAGCTTGATGATGCACGTGTCGAAATTCTGCAAATGGATGTTAAATTCAGGAAATTACTGGATGATAATCAAAAACCGGTCTTGTCAGAAGACGGATTTCCCCGTTATTTTAGCGGCTTGATATATGAAGCCAACCAGGAATGGAGCAATGCCTTAATTTCTTATCGACAGGCATATGAGTCCTACAAGCGCTCCGCCGCTAAAGTACCGGAGCAATTAAAAACCAGCCTGTTAAGACTGACAGAACATCTTGCGCTATTTGACGAACTTGAAAACCACAAAAAAACATTCGGCATTTCAACATGGACAAACCAGCAGGCATTTAGCGAACTGGGTGAGCTGGTATTTATTTTTCACAACGGTCTTGCACCAGTCAAATATGAATTATCTGCGCATACTTTAAACCCGCAAACAGGTCACATGATCAGAATCACAACGCCTGCCTACAAGCCCCGTCCATCAATTATCAAAGCGGCCAAAATCAGCATTAATGATAATCACTACACCCTGAAAATAGTAGAGGACGTCAACAGCATCGCAATAAAAACACTCGAATCCCGATCAGCCGAAATTGCGGCCCGCGCATTGGCACGTGCCGTATTGAAATATAATGCCTCAAAACAGGCGGGAAGAAAGGATGATGCACTTGGCTTATTAATTAATCTGGCTGGCGTAGTCACTGAACAGGCGGACACACGAAGCTGGTCAACACTACCTTATGATATCCAAATGAAAAGAGTCGCTCTACCGCCCGGAAAATACGATTTAACTATCGAGCTAATTGGCAACCATGGTAGAATCATTAACAAATATATCTTCTCCGATGTAACCATTACAAAACAGCAGAAGACATTTATATCTTATCGCTGGATACCCTTATACACTACACAATAGCACGACCTACAAGGGCAACACTATGACAGCACTGCGTATCTTTTTCGTACTAATAATATTTTCATTGGCTACCGGCTGCGCAGTGAAACCTGTACAAACCAACATTAAAAAGCCGGAATGGATCAACGGGCAAAGTTCCCGTTACCCGGCCAGCCAATACATCACAGGGCAGGGAACATACAAGTACCTCGGCAGGGCAAAAGACCTCGCACGAGCAGAAATAGCCAAGACGTTCCAGGTCACCGTAAGAGAAGACACATCCGATTCCCAGTCTTTCTCACAAACAAAGACAAATGAGTCCAGCGAGAAAAAGTCCGAACAATTTGCATCACGCACCGTTACCACAAGCACGGATGAAATGTTGCGCGGTGTGCAAATTGTCGATGTATGGGTAAATCCAAACACATCAAATTATTATGTACTCGCCATCCTTCCACGCCGACAAACTGCGGCTATTCTAAAGCAGGAAATCTCCAGGATTGACGATGCAACACGCACTTATATAGAAAGTGCTGCTACAGCGAAGGACAAACTGGAAAAAATTGTCTATGCTCGACAGGCTCTGGATGCTCAGTTTGATCGCGTTGCCTTCCAACGCTCTATGCAAATCGTCAACCCCTCGGGACGAGGCATCCCCCAGGTCTGGCGTACCTCAAAGTTAAGTACCGATTTTTATAAACTGGTTAAACGCATACACATCAGGCCTATCGTAACAAAAGACGATACAAACTCGCTGTCAAAAGCATTATCCGGCGGTATCGCAAAAGCCGGCATGACGGTTGATAATTCCAGCTCGGCTGACTATACAATTAAAGCCGCGCTTGACCTCGATATAAGTGACAAGAAAAAAGATGGATGGTTTTGGGCAAGAGGCACATTGGAAATTGAACTTCTAGACAAAAAAAGAAATGTCAGAGGTACTCACCGTTGGCCTGTAAAAGTTTCTGCGCAAGACACTGATGCGGTAAACAGGCGTGTCGGCGATGAACTCTCCCGAATTCTCAAGAAGGACCTCCAATCGACTATAATCGGCTTTTCAAAAGCTTCATGACAGATTATCCTGACGATGACTTACGATGACTTACGATGACTTACGATGAAAGTGCCCCAATTAATTGCCCACCGCGGCTCTTCTAAAGATTTTCCGGAAAATACCTTTATTGCAATTGAAAATGCACTCATTCAAGGTGCGCAATTTGTTGAGTTCGATGTCCAGCTAAGCAAAGAAGGACAACCAGTCGTCTTACACGACAACAACCTGAAAAGAACCACCGGTATAAACAAGTCTATATTCGATACAAGCATCCAGGAATTGACCTCTATCCCGGCGGGAGAGCAGAAAAAATTCGGAGACAAGTTCGCTCACATCAGAATTCCAACCCTGGAAGATATTGTACGCCTGATCAGCGCATGGCCTGATTCAACTGCGTTCATCGAAATCAAGAGAGCAAGCCTGGATCACTTTAATCCTGAATCAGTGATTAAGAAAATACTGGACACAATCGAACCAATAAAAAACCAGTGCGTTATTATATCCTTTAGCAATAAAGCCGTCGCATCGGTTCAAGCGCTGGGCACATATCAAACAGGCTGGATATTCGAACCCTGGGACCAGCGCAATGAAAGTACTGCCAGAGAGTTATCGCCTGACTATCTTTTTACTGACTATAAAAACGTCCCTAAAAATATCCAGTCTTTTTGGCCTGGCCCGTGGAAGTGGGGGCTTTATGAAATAAATGATGCGCAATTAATTCTGGAATACACTCAGCTGGGCGCTGACCTGGTGGAAACAAACGCGATTGGTGAGCTTCTCAAACATCCATTACTGACAAGGTAACAAAAAATCAAACCCGGAATATATGACATTGCCATAATAGGCGGCGGAATCCAGGGTGCAGGCGTTGCCCAGGCAGCTGCGGCAGCGGGCTATTCTGTCGTTTTACTGGAACAAAATGAAATTGGCAGCGGTACATCCAGCCGCTCAAGCAAATTGATCCATGGCGGGTTACGTTATCTTGAATCAGGCCATTTCTCACTGGTAAAGGACTGTCTGAAAGAGCGCAATACACTACTGGACCTCGCACCCAACCTGGTCAAGCTTATCCCTTTTCATATCCCTGTTTATAAAAATTCAAAACGCTCTTCATTTAAAATAAGGGCCGGACTGACACTCTATGCCTTACTAAGTAAACTAGGTCGCGGCTCCCTGTTCTCCAGGACCCTGCCTGACAAGTGGGAAAACCCGGACCACATTCTGACAAACGATCTTGTTTCTGTTTTCAGATACCTGGACGCTCAAACAGATGATCTGGCATTAACACGCGCAGTAATGCATTCCGCCAGGCGCATGGGCGCAGATATACTAAGTTCAACTCAGGTTAGCGACGTTAAACTGGATGATAATCAATGCGCCATCACATTCAAGTTTAAAGGACAGGATTTAACACTCGGCTCCCGCTTTCTGATCAATGCAACCGGCCCATGGGTTAACCAGACATTACATGCCGTCACACCCAAACCAGACATAACACCCATAGAACTGGTACAAGGCACACATATTGTTATTGATCGCACCCAGGTACAAGGCGCGTATTATCTTGAATCACCAACGGACGGGCGCGCTGTATTTTCCATTCCCTGGCACAACAAAACACTCATTGGCACTACAGAAGTTATTTATAGTGGAGACCCGGCGAAGACAGAACCCGGGCGGGATGAAATCAACTATTTGATGTCAATATACAATCATTATTTCCCGTCACGCAAAATTGACGACACCAATATACTCGAATCGTTTTCAGGTTTGCGCGTACTCCCTAAAAAGACCGGATCTGTTTTTTCCCGTAGTCGCGAGACCATCCTGACGACCTTCCCTGAAAAAAACCCGAGACTATTATCTATATACGGAGGAAAACTGACCAGTTATCGTTCGACAGCTGAGAAAATTATGAACAGGATAAGTAATGCGCTTCCCAGGCGAGAGAAAATTGCTGACCCTGAAAAAATT
Source organism: Gammaproteobacteria bacterium (assembly GCA_030610155.1). Taxonomy (GTDB): domain Bacteria; phylum Pseudomonadota; class Gammaproteobacteria; order SG8-11; family SG8-11; genus JAADIM01. The sequence goes on along the minus strand of JAUWSG010000077.1, from coordinate 4,840 downwards.
ATGCTTTACCCGTTAAATACAGATAGTTAATTATTTTATAAATTCAAATATTTAGCGCAGGGTATGTGGCGCGCACCCTACAACTCAACCCCAATCATTTCATCCTGCAAAACAACCTTGAATACATTAACAGGATCACAATCATCCCAATGATTATTCATCACCTTCCCCGTTAACAGATCAAATTCAATACCATGTTCCGAACAGATAATACTGTTTTCAGTCAGCTCGCCTTTTTCGAGCGCCACACCAAAATGACCGCATTTATTTTCTAATAAATAAATACGCCCTGCTTGCTGAACTAAAAGTAGTTTTCTGCCTGCGATTTCAAATGCTTTTAAATAACCATCAAAAAGATTACGCTGTTCTTCCAGCTTATAAAAAACCATAAACACTCAACCATTCAAAACAGAACACAAGGAGGGAAGTGTTAACCCGTATATCTCACAGGGGGGCAAACTCCTCGCGCAGAGATTTGGATTCACAAGGGATTTTGTGAGGGAGCGGAATACAGGTTGTATTTCCGACCGAACAAAATTTCTTGTGGATTCAAAGATCAAGTGAGGATTTGTCATCCCTGTGAGAAATACGGGTTTACCCACCCGTCATCGACATGAAGCGCACAACCTGCCCGGGTTTATCATTAAAATGATGCCGCTCGGGTTTGCGCGCGATTGCATTGAGAATAACATCGCGTAATTCATCATCACTAATCCCCTTGCGTAGCAAAGGTCGTAATTCAACTTTATCGTCCTGCCCAAGACATAGATATAAAGTACCATCAACGGCGAGTCTTACCCTGTTGCAACTTTCACAAAAATGGCGGGAAATCGGCGTTATAAAACCTATACGTAAATCCGTGCCCACTACCCGCATATACCTCGCAGGACCACCACCCGGCATAACACCTGGCACAAGATCAAACTGTTTTTCCAATCGGCGTTTAATAACATCCAGACTGATATAATGATTCGCTGCGGCCCGGCCAGTATCACCGACAGGCATAGTCTCGATAAAACGTAGCGTAAAATCATGTTCAATACAGAAATTGACCATATCAACCACTTCGTCATCGTTAACGCCTTTCATCACGACCATATTAATTTTTATCGGGCTAAAACCCGACTTGCTGGCAGCTCGCAGGCCATCCAGGACTTTCTCAAGCTTGCCTCCAGTGATTGATTTAAAACGTTCAGGATCAAGACTGTCCAGACTGACATTCAAGCGGGAAATTCCCGCCTGTTTAAGCGCATCAGCATGTTTTGCAAGTTTTACCGCGTTGGTACTCAGGGAGAGATCTTCCACGCCGCTAATGCGATTAAGACTTGAAACCAGCTCAGGTAAATTTTTCCGTACCAGTGGTTCGCCGCCGGTAATGCGAACACGTTTGACACCGAAATCACTGAATACGCCAATAACCCGAACAATTTCATCGTAGCTAAGCCAATGTTCCGGTTCTTCGAAGTCGTTAAATTTTTTTGGCAGGCAATAAAAACAACGCAAATCACACTTGTCGGTAACAGACAAACGTACGTATTCGATTTTTCGTCCAAATGAATCAATCAGAGATTTGCTCATCACTCACCATCCTGCATCACACAGTTTGATAGACCATAATTCATTTCATATGTTCACAATTAAATAACTTTATGTATGAAGTAATTATAACTCCATACGGAATGTAACCATAACCCCATTATACTCAGGGTAAACTGTAATCTGTTTACGCCCACTTTAGTTCCACGCGATCATCAACTTGCTCAACAAAAATTGCCTGAAAGAGGGCAACAGCACTAATACAAACAATCAGATTTTAAATTGTCTGATAATATAAATTCTGCGGATGATTGGCCTGCGCGAAAAAAAACCATCGCTCTGCAATCAAGCCGACATACTGCACAATAAAGGCAACGAAAAAGATGGCTGGAATATTTGTTGCCAGGCCAATGAGCACCAGTATGACAGGCACTGGAAACACCAACACCAGGAACAGCCATTTTATCGATTTGACAAAAGCGGCTTTCTTGCCATGGAAATATTCCCGGGTATTAAATGAGCCACCCATAGCACCTTGCGCTTTTTGCTGAATCTTATTGTGCCTGATACCAATCGCACTTTGTAAAGTGGATTTATGTTTTATCCGACTGTTTCGAACCAATGAAGCCAATCGAAATATAAAAGCAATTATCGTCAAAGCAATTGCCGCATCTGCATAATAGTCAATATTATCCGGCACACTGTAATTGGCCAGCAAGGTGACCAGCATATAGCCCGAGGCCATACCCAATAAGGTATAATTAACCGGTGTCAACACAGTATGCCATTCCTGTAAAAACTTCAGACAGGCATATATCATCCCGGTACAAATAAACAAGGCAAAACATAATACCGCGCCCACTGCACCCACAATAAATGTAACCGTGCCAGCCGGATTTTCACCGAACAGGTTTTTATCGAAACCAAAAAAATGCAAGGCACCATAAACAACCACCGCCATCATAAATAAAGGCAATACAATCACTTCACGTGATAACCAGGAGGTGCGCCACATCGCGGCCGATCGCCAGGCCCTTTCCGGGCGCCCGAGATGAAACACGGATGCGACTAAACCCGCCCCGAGAAACAGTATCGAAACCAGACTTCCCAGCGCGTAAAATTGACTGCCCTGTGGTGGAATAAAATTCATTGCGACGGCGATCTGACTAAAAAACAAAGCGAGGAAAAGGCCCTGACCTACACCAATCAGGGTTGTTAAAAAAATAACAGAAAAAGCCGGATGCATTTAATTATAACTCCAATATATTTTAGCCATGGATGGCTTTATTTCGCGAGAGCACAAGGACGTGCGGAGCGATATAGGCACTACCCGGGTTTGTGACGTGCTTACCATGTTGTTGCATCCTCAAGGAATGGAGTGTCCTGATCAGTATCCGGCTCACCTTCTTTCTTCAATGGGTTGTCAACACGAACCAACTCATCCTCATGGATCTGGGTCTTGATCTTACGTCTGGGTAAATAATGGTTGGCAGGCTGCGTACCCCATTCAGGCATTAACGCATAACCACCACTTTCGCGTATGGCAACAGACGCCTCGGAATCAGGGTCATGCACATCGCCAAATATTCTGGCACTTGTTGGACAGGAAATCACGCACGCGGGCTTACGCTCGCTTTGTGGTAAATCCATGTTATAAACCCGGTCAACGCATAACGTGCATTTCTTCATTACCTTTTCCTGCTCATCAAATTCCCTCGCGCCATATGGACAGGCCCATGAGCAATATTTACAACCAATGCATTTATCATAATCAACCAGCACGATGCCATCTTCTTCACGCTTGTAGCTCGCGCCTGTCGGGCAAACCGGCACGCAGGGCGGGTCTTCACAATGCAAACAACTTTTCGGAAAATGCACCATCTCGGCAGAAGGAAACGTACCGACTTCAAAACTCTGCACGCGGTTAAAAAAAGTGCCTGTCGGGTCTTTACCGTAAGGTCGCTGGTCCGTCATCGAACCTGCCGAGCCGGATGTATTCCATTGCTTGCAACTGGTTACGCAAGCATGGCAGCCAACACACACATTCAAGTCAATGACTAATGCTAATTGAGTCATTTTTTCTTACCTTTATTCCCTGACAAATAGCTGCCGGCAAAATAGCTGAGCACAGACTTGCGTTCAGACTGGCCTGGCACCGGATTCATGACATCAAACTGGGGTGAAGTGACTTTATCTTCCTGCGGATCGGCTTTGTAAACTCTTACCTTGACGTCATACCAGGCCGCCTGGCCGGTAATCGGATCAGAGTTTGATAAATGATCGCCATCATCCGTCGCCGGCAATTCTTCCGAGATCAGGTGATTTAGCAGAAAGCCTTTTTTCGATTCATTCGCATCGGCTGTCAGGTTCCACGCACCCGCTGCCTTGCCAATGGCATTCCATGTCCACACCGTGCCCGGCTCAACTGTTTCTGAAAAACGGCACATGCAGCGCACTTTGCCATGCATGGATTCTACCCACACCCAGTCGCCGTCCTTGAAGCCACCTTTCTCGCCCAGAGTTGGGCTCATATATAAATAGTTATGCGTATGTATTTGCCGTAACCAGGCATTTTGTGAATCCCAGGAATGATACATCGCCATTGGACGCTGGGTCACTGCGCTTAATGGATACTTGTGCTTGTCCGACAGCTGCCCTTCCAGCGGTTCGTAATAAAAAGGTAGCGGATCAAAATACGTTTCGATACGATTGCGCAACCTGTCGGGTGGTTGTTTACCCGGATATTTACCCTGCGCAGACAACCTGAACTTTTGCAGTACTTCCGAATAGATATGAATATTAATCGGATCAGTATAACGTGTCATATGATGTTTTTGCGCCCACAACAAATAACCCTTGTTCCAGTTACGCATGTACTGATACGACTTCGGCAATTTATAATGGAAAACACAGTTGTTCTTTTCATACATTTCCCATTGCTTCGGATTTGGCTCACCGCGTAAAAATTTCTCGCCACCCTTGCCACGCCAGCCCGCAAGGAAACCGATCCCGGAGCCTTTTTCAGTTTCATGATTGATGACAAAGTCAGGATAGTCGCGATATTTTCGTGAACCATCCGGATTCACAAATGCCGACAGACCCAGACGGCTACCCAACTCAATAATGACTTCCTGAAAACGTTTACACTCACCGGTCGGCGGCAATACCGGAATGCGTACCGAATCCACCGGACCATCAAATTCGGATATCGGCCGGTCCAGCATGGACATCACATCATGACGTTCAAGATAAGTGGTGTCCGGTAATACCAGGTCCGCATACGCCACCATTTCAGATTGAAACG
>JAUWSG010000205.1 GCA_030610155.1 Gammaproteobacteria bacterium | reverse complement strand
TCTATCTACCACAATGTATCTATGGTAAAGTTTTCGCCAGCTAAACGGGGTAACAGGGATACACTGCATTGTCCTTGTCAGTTTGTAGTAGCGCTTTGTGTAAACCATTCGCGATCACGTGACTTGTCATATCCAAAGTATCTCAAACAAATGCATAGCCGCATTTCCCCAATACTATAAAAACCAAACTAATAAGATATAACCTTAAGGGGAAAATAGTCATGTCATATAGAAAATGGACGCGTTCTATTGCATTCACGTCTTTATTAACTTCACTTTCTTTTTTCACAACGGCTTATGCTGACAAAGACGAAGACCTTGCTGTCGATGACGTCGAAGGCAGTTTGTCTGTTATGGTACTGGGTTCAGGTGGACCAGTTGCCACGACAGCCGGTCGTGCCAGCGCAAGTTATCTTATTTTTATCGATGGTAAACCAAAAATTCTGATGGACGCCGGTGGCGGAGCTTATAAAAGTCTTGCAATGAGCGGTGTTGATATTAAAGACCTTGATATTGTTTTATTAAGCCACCTTCATCTCGATCATACCGGTGACTTGCCTTCAATTATAAAGACCATGTATTTTCATAATCGTATTTATAATATTACTGGAGAAGGCACCTTTCCTCCTGGACGCACAGCGCCTTTTCGAGTATTTGGTCCAGCTACTAATGGTGCAAAGTTTCCACCTGTACTTGGTGCTGACCCTACAACTACACAATACCCATCCACATCAGAGCACGTAGACGGGCATTACGCTCTAAATACAGGCATTGATCGTTATCTGAATATCTTCACCCGGGCTATTAGCGGTGGTATTTTCAACTACAACACAACTGATGTTTCACCGAATTGGAAAAGCGATTCTGTTGAAGTAGAAATAGTTAAAGAAAAAGGCCTGGTCATCTCAGCGATCGGTGTTAACCATGGCCCGGTGCCTGCACTGGCTTTTCGTATCGAATACAAAGGTAGAAGCATTGTCTATTCGGGTGATACAAGTTCCGTGGGCAATAACATGATTAATATTTCAGAGGACGCTGACTTGTTAATTTATGACACAGCCCTGGGCACCGATATGCCACCAAATGACTCATTTAACATTTTCTATGCCCTGCATACTAAACCTTCACGCATTGGAGAAGTTGCCTATGCTGCAGGCGTGAAGAAATTACTGCTTTCACATATCACTCCACAGACTGAAAATCGAATTCCGCAAGTGAAAGATCTCATCAGAGCACAAGGTTTTACAGGTGAAATTAAAACTGCAAAAGATTTAAAGGTCATTAATCTGCACGACTAATTGCAGGCTGCAGTTTATCTCTACAAAAAAGGCGATGCTTTTAGCATCGCCTTTTTTATTTGGCTCTGCAAACAAGTCACCTACTACCAGCAATCTATCGTCATTCCGGCATGCTTCTGGCCGGAATCCAGCTGATACCTAAACAATTCACTGTAAGTTGAATACCACTCCTAAATCAGAATGGTGGCAATATTAGTCACCCTCTCCTTTGTATCTCCTGGATTCCGGCCAGAAGCATGCCTACATGGACGTAGGTACGGGGCGTGAGCAGGATGCGGAAACTTTACCGGAATGACAGGCTCTACCGGGCCCACTACTGGATACAACACTTCCAACTAATTTTGAATTCAATTCCGCAAACAAACCCTGTTTGCGAATATGCATAATATCTACCTGTCTAATTTTTATAACCAACTGATATATATGTTATTTTTTACCAAACAAGTATAAAAATGGAAACAAAATGAGAAACCCACTAAAAACATAAAATATTCACTTTCAACCCTATTTATTTCCGAATATGCGGACGATAAGCCAATATAAGACAAACAAAACAATACCCATAATAATTATATGCTATCTAAAAAACGTCCATACATTGAATCATCTTTCCGCGCCATCACCGGTCTTTTGATGCTCTCATTTTGTATCGCAGACTATATCTGGCCGGAGCAGCGACTCACCTGGCTGTCCTTGCTCGCGATGGCGGGGTTTATGTTGCTCCAATCAGGTTTTACCCAGTTTTGCTTCATTGAAAAAATTCTCAAACGTCTCGGCCTTCAATGCCGCATGGATGAAATTCGTTCCATGGCATTACATGACGCACTTACCGGACTACCAAACCGGGTGTTACTCGAAGATCGTACTGAAATCGCCATTTCACAAGCCACTCGCAATAGTAAAAAAGTGGCCATGCTATTTATCGACCTTGATAATTTTAAACAGGTGAACGACATCTATGGACATAAAACAGGTGACCAGCTCATTATCGCTGTCAGCAAGGCAATACAGGACAAATTGCGTCCCTACGACACATTAGCCCGCTGGGGTGGAGATGAATTTGTTGTAGTGTTACCCGATCAGGACAATTTAAAAAACATCCGTATGATTGCTGAAAAAATAATGACCACCGCCATAACTGACTTATTGCCGGATAAAAACATACAAGTCACATTCAGTATCGGCGCTGCAGTTTATCCTGACAATGCGGATTCAACAGAGGCATTACTCATACAAGCAGATAAAGCCTTGTTTTACGCAAAATCACGCGGTCGTAATAATATCCAGATATTCAGCGAAATTCAGGAAACCAAACACGGCTTTCTTAACTTTGGCCTCACGACCCGATTTGCTGAAACCATAAAGAAAAAGGAACTACAGGTCCATTATCAACCTATAGTAAACGCCGAAACCAACAAGGTCACCTGCATAGAGGCTCTGGCACGCTGGCACGATGAAAAAAATGGCTGGATCAGTCCGGTGATGTTTATCCCACTGGCAGAAGACCTGGGGCTTATTGAAGAACTCGGCATTCAGATATTCGAAAAAGCGCTGTCTGATTTTAGTACCTGCCCAGGGAAAGACCAGATCAAACTGGCCATCAACGTATCCAACCGACAGTTATTTTCAAATAATTTTTTGGCGACAATAAAAGAAAAACTTGAACAATATAAGCTGACGCCACAACATCTAAAAATAGAAATTACAGAATCAATTGCCCTTGATACTAACAAGGCAAAAAACACACTCCATCAATTAGCTGAGGCAGGGTTTGAAATATCACTCGATGACTTTGGCACCGGCTTTTCATCCTTGTCCCGGCTTCACGAACTGCCCGTTAATGAATTAAAAATCGACATGTCATTTGTACGCAGAATTACAACCGAAGAAGGCAAAATAATGCTGCAAACTATTGTTGATATGGGCAAGGCAATGAAACTAAACCTGGTTGCCGAGGGAGTCGAAGCAGAAGAAACCGTATATGCATTGCGTTTAATGGGCGTGCAAAACCTGCAAGGGTATTATTTCAGCCGCCCCCTCCCTCATAAGGAATGCCTTCAATTTATCAGCAACAATATTCAGCAGTATAGTGATGATGGCCTTCCATTTTCCAGCCGTGAAAAAAAGGCCATCCAGGGCTAGCCAAGGCCTAAAAACCTTAAACAATCCTGTGGCAACAATTCCTGTGCTTTCCCAATAATCCGCTGTTCCTGTTCTTTCGAAAGCAATTTTTTATGATCGCCTACCTGCCCTTTGCGAATAAAACCACCCGGCTTAAATACAGGATCACCATTGTCGAGCTTTGCAATAAACTTATCACTATGAGACTTCATCCAGCCAAATGAACAATACTCAATAACATTATTACGTTGAGCGTCTGTTATGCGCCATTGAAGAAACGTCAACAAACGATTTATTGAAATCGCCAGATCGTTAACCATATCTTCATAACGTAACCAAAGTACGTTTTCATCATTAATATGCGGCCACCAGCTCGCAACATTGCGGTACCAGGCCGCATACGCCATCCAATCCTCAAAAAAAGCATCAAAAGACTCAGGCGCTTTTGCGCCATGTATCACCTGTGCGGCATCCGTCATAGACATCCTGTGATGATAAAAGCTCACACAACAATCCCGAGGATCACGGGAACTTAATACAATACGTGCAGTGTCAACACCGGGGGTCTGCGGGTAGGTACAATGAGTTTTAAATACGCGTGGACCAGATATTACCTCGTACTCATCGAGCACCTGTTGTGGGCTTTTATTCTGTCGCGGAAACTCCAGCCAGGGAACAACTTCAAAAATGCTGGAAAAGTGCGGATCACCCCCGGTTTTCAACTGATACAGAATCTGCTGCATCCAGGTTGTTCCCGCCTTGGGGGCGGTAGTAATCAAGACATCTGTTTTGCGCGGCTTGAAATGTCCCAGCAGGTACGGATCATGCGTTGACGACAACTCACCCCACCTTGGGTCAAGCTCACTGTAAATCGATTGCTTATACTCTTCACCCATAATGGCACTAATTCTAACCCAGTCAGGCGGAAGCTGTCTTGTCATTCAAAAGATCATACTGACCCTGACAGGCCTTCTATCACGGGGAACATGGTCTTGTAGTTTCAGCATGTAGGGTGCGTGATACGCACCCTACGGCTTAACTTCCAACCAGTTTGAGCGGAGAGTTTTTAGCGGACTCAGGCCGCGTCGTCGGCAGCACAACTGAAAAAGCGGAACCGCTTCCTACCGTGCTGGAAACAGTGATATCACCACCCATCATGCGCGCTAACTTGCGGCTGATGGCCAGGCCCAGGCCGGCGCCCGCTGTATTGTTTGGCCCTGTCTTTTCGATTTGTGAAAAAGACTGAAAGATTCCATCCTGTTGCTCAGGTGAAATTCCGGATCCGGTATCTATAACACTAAAAACAACCCAGTTAGCACCATTTTCTCTGATCTGATTGACTTCCAGTGCAATTTCACCATTTTTGGTATACCTGCTGGCATTGTTCAACAAGTTTAACAAAATCTGTTTTAACTTTCGTTTATCGGCATGCACCAGACTTA
>JAUWSG010000203.1 GCA_030610155.1 Gammaproteobacteria bacterium | reverse complement strand
GTGCGATATGGATTTATTAGCCAATGGGCCAGGTTCAATTTGTGGTGGCTGAACAAGACCTGCAAAATTGATTACCGGGTAAAAGGCATTGAAAACATCCCGGCGAGTAATGGACTGATATTTTGTAAACACCAGTCAACCTGGGAAACCCTGGCATTACAAAATATATTTCCACCACAAGTCTGGTTATTAAAACGCGAGATATTGTATATCCCGGTTTTCGGCTGGGGCATGAAAATGCTGGATCCGATTGCGATCGACCGTTCCAAAGGCACAAAGGCATTACGCCAGCTTATTACTGAAGGCACAAAACGCTTGAAACGTGGACGCTGGGTGGTTATTTTTCCAGAAGGAACGCGTATGAAACCAGGTCAGGAAGGCAAGTACCATAAAGGCGGCGCCATATTGGCTGAACGCAGTGGTTACCCGGTCGTGCCGGTGGCGCATAATGCCGGTAGTTTCTGGGTACATAAACAATTTATCAAACAACCAGGTACGATACAGGTTTCTATAGGGCCGGCGATAGATACAGCCGGGCGCAAGTCAGCTGAGATAAATGAACTTGCAAGATCATGGATAGAAGAGGAAATGCTGCGTCTAAACGATTAACAAGCACAATTTGGTCGTACTGTCCTGAATACAACAAGAGATGTGATAACAGGTGTGTGGAATTTCTCTAATTTACCACTTCGATGGTGCAGCCCCCTCTAAAGAGCGGTTGTTAAATATGAACCGTGCACTCAAGCACCGTGGTCCGGATGCTGATGGTGTTTTAATTCATGCAAATGTCGGTTTGGCGCATACACGCCTGAGCATTGTTGATTTAAAGTCAGGCGCCCAACCTCTGGTTTCGCGCGATAGTCGTTATGCAATCAGCTTTAATGGTGAAATTTACAATTACCTGAGTTTGCGCAACGAACTGGAAAAAAAGGGATTTGAGTTTCAGACACAAACAGACACTGAAGTCATCTTGAATTTATATATTCAGGATGGCGAAGCCTGTTTAAAGAAACTACGAGGCATGTTTGGGTTTGCGATTCATGACAGACAAACAGGCACGTTATTTCTGGCGCGTGACAGATTGGGAATAAAGCCAGTCTATTATTATCAGGACAAAATGCATTTCCTTGCCGCATCAGAAATCAAGGCCCTGTTTGCATCTCAGTTGGTTAATCCTGAATTTAATCCGGGTTCAATTAAAAATTATTTTACCTACCAAAGCAGTATCTCCCCTAATACTCCATTTAAGAGCATATTTGAATTGCCGCCAGGGCACCAGTTAACGATTGAGTCCGGCAAGATGCCGGTCATATCGGCATACTGGGACCTCGAGTTTCCACTTGATGGTGAATATGAAAGTAACGAAGAAAGTTACTGGACAGAAAAATTTGAATCTGCGCTACAAGACTCAATAAAAAGTCATACCACGGGGGATGTGCCGATAGGTTCGTATTTATCGGGTGGTATTGATTCATCGGCCATCACCTGGCTGCTCTCAGAATCATACCCTGACCCACTGGAAACCTTTTCTATCCAGTTTGGCAATGAGGCTATGGATGAGTCACCGCTCTATCGTAAGACAGCGGCACATCTTAAAGTGAAAAATTCCGAATTGCTCATGGAAGACAATCGTGAACAGGGTTATCTGCAGGATCTGGAACATTGTATTTATCACCTTGAGCAGCCGCAGCGTATGGCGGTCGATATACCACATTTTCTGTTGTCTGAATTTGTACAGGACAAGCACTATAAGGTTGTTTATACCGGTGATGGTGCAGATGAAATTATGGGGGGGTATGATTGTTTTCGACAGGATGCCATGCGATTTTGGGGCAATCAGCTTAAAAATTATAAATCAAGACGGCGACATTATTTGTCTGAATATACGGAGTATTTTGCAGAAGATCATATCAGGCTGTTATTAAAATTACATAAATCAAAAAACCAACGGAAAACCATCAGGCAATTTGGTTGTTATCCTGCCTGGAATGATTTCTGGCATATAACGGATGATTTATTGCCCGGATTGTTCAGCCAGGAATATTTACAAAATAGTGCTGATGATATGCAAATGGCGACACTGGCTGAGAAAATGAAACCTCATCTTGAGGGTCGTCATGTTTTGAACCAGTCTTTGTATGTCGAAACCAAAACACGTTTACCGGGCTGGATACTCTGGAAAGTGATCGTCTGAGTATGGCGCATGGTGTGGAAGCACGTGTGCCCTTTCTGGATCATCCATTGGTAGAGCTGGCAGCACGTATGCCACCACAAATGAAACTCAATGGTATGGATGAAAAATACATCCTGAAAAAAATATCATCACCGCATTTACCCCAACATCCTACTCAATACAAGAAACGCGCCTTTTATGCGCCGATCCGTGAATGGTTTTTTACCGCAGATAAAATAGCAGAGCTTGATGTTTACCTCTCAAAAGACGCCATCCTGCGCAGCGATATTTTTGAATTTAATACGGTAAATAAATTACTGACAACATTATTAAACAGCCAGCCCACCACGATGAACGAACAATACCTGACCATGAAACTGGAATGGGTGTTATTTACTGTGTTAACGACACAGATATTGCATCATCAGTACATAGAAAAAAACGCGGCTTGTTTTAAATATTGAGAGATTAAGACCTAAGAATTTTTACCACGGAGGTCACGGAGAAAAACCATTTCTTGGTTTAAGCTCCTTCTCCCAAAGTGAGGGGGGCTAACACAAAAAGGTTCTCTCCGTGACCTCCGTGGTAAAAAGGCTTAAGATTTATGGTCTCTTATCTTTGACACTGAGAACAATAATACGTCGAACGTTGGCCCTGGCGGATTTGTTTTATCGGGGTGTCGCAGACCGTGCAGGTTTCGCCTTCGCGGCCATATACATTCAATTGTTGTTTGAAATAGCCGGGTTTTCCTTCGCTGGAGACAAAATCACGCAAAGTGGTACCGCCCTGTTTGATTGCTGAATGGAGCACCTGCTTTATTACTTGTACCAATAGATCATATCGATCTGATGAAATTCGTGAGGCTGCGCGTAATGGGTGAATGCCGGCCAGGAACAGGGCTTCGCTGGCATATATATTTCCGACGCCCACTACTATTTTACTATTCATTAAGAACGGTTTAATGGCGATTTTTTTACCGCGCGAATGGTCGTGGAGATATTCACCTGTGAAGTTGTCATCCAGGGGTTCGATACCCAAAGACGACAAGAGTTTGTGTTCCAGGGGATTACTTTTTGTCCATAAAATACAGCCGAAACGTCGGGGATCATGGAAGCGTAAGCAGATGTTATTTTCAAACAGAATATCAACATGATCATGTTTGTCAGCCTTTTGTGAGGCATCTGTTATTCTTAGATTGCCGGACATACCAAGATGGATTATCACTGTACCTGATGCGGTGTTTAGTAAAAGGTATTTGCCGCGGCGTTGCACATGCTTGATTGTTTCACCAATGAGGTATTTATTAAGTTGGCGTGGGACGGGCCAGCGTAAGCGGCCATCTCTGATAATGACCTTCCGAACGGTTTGTCCTGTTATGCAAGGTGAGATTCCCCGTAATGTGGTTTCTACTTCAGGTAATTCAGGCAAACTATTTTTCTCTCTCAGAGGATGAAAACAGAATCCAGGATATGCCGGCACTAATTGCCAGGGAATAATTCTGTTTAAAAAGCGGGCTGTCTTCAAAAACGGTACCCCCAAGATATTGATACCGCATAGCGGTACCGATCCAGAAGCGTCTGAAGCGTTTGGATAAGGTGAAAGAAGTACGAAAACCGCTATAACCACCTGAGGCCTCATAAGCCGGACGATCAGTTGTGGCGAACTGGGGTGCAACGCCATAATAATAATTATGGAAGTCTTCTGAACCGAAAGTCAGTCCCAGCGTGGTGCCCAGGGTCCAGTCAGCTTTGTGAATGTAGTTAAAGTGTGGAAAAGAAAACCAGCCTTGAGTATCGACACTGGAGAAATCAGTGGTAATAACTAGCTGCATGGGCACTTTAAATGTCAATGATGAACCGCTTTGAGGTTTGTCATAGATCAGATAATCAAAAGAAGGTCCAAGGAGAAAAGCGATATCCAGATCAGGCATGCCGTTACGCGCCTTGTTTTTTTCACTATTAACAGGAAGACCCAGGTCACCGCTTATGTTGATGGCCAGGTTTTCATGTTGGTAAATAAGGCCGCGCGCACCTCTGCGATCGACAAATAAGCGGTCTCCACGGTATACAAAATACGGAATGGGAAACAAAATACTACGTCGTTCATCTGATCCACGATAGTCTGGTGCATTCAGGCCGCCAACACCCAGGCCGAATTCCCACAGGGGTTTTTTCATGACATTGTCATGTGTGGCAAAAACGTTAAAAGGTGAAAGCAATAAAAACAGGGGAATGACCCGCGATAACAATGTAAAGCGCTTAACTGGCTGTGCCACGCAAAATTCCTTCGGCTTCCAGTAACAGGTTTCGTCGACAGATATCGCCATGTAAATACAATACCGGGTGTGCGTTACCGACTATTTCCTGTAAACGTGATTTAACATCATTCAGGTAGGCCGGGTCACGCAAATAAACTTTTAATGGCGTAATGTTTTTGAATTCAGCATTAAAGTGTTGAAGTTGTGCAACATTGGCGATAAGCGCTTGCAGGTTCAATATGATTTCATTGAACTGTGCCATGTATTGGTCTTTATGTTGTGTCTCATGCCCGACGATGCTTGCGGTACCGGATATAAACAACTGTATAGACTGGTCCCAGCGTTTAAACAGGCTGCGCGAAAAAGACGGGCTGACCGGCCCATACTCGGCGGGATATTGATAGGCGCTGGTTTGCCTGGGGTTTTCTATTTGTAAACCGGGTTCTT
>JAUWSG010000172.1 GCA_030610155.1 Gammaproteobacteria bacterium | reverse complement strand
ATGCTTGTGGATGGCGCCCTGGTCAAACCAATTGATATATTTGATCTGGTTTGGCATGGTGCACCGCTTGTTATTCTTGTGCTCAAGCTGATACGTCTTTCCAGTCAAAAGAAATCACAGTGATCTGCTGTTAGCAGGTATATCCAGTCTTGCACGTATTTCAGCGCCATGCGGACATAATAGAAAAGGAATGGTGTTTTGATGGAATTGTTAAAAAAGTACATTATATGCATATGTTTTCTGCTGTTTTCACAACAGCTGGTCGCCTCGACAGATGAGGAAATCAACGCCATTATTGAAGCCGAAAAACCGCCCGTTGGTGTGGTGTTTGATATTGACGAGTGGGACAATGAAGCCCTGACCTGGGCAGTGCCGGCCATTGAACAATACGTTCAGCGATTGCATGCGCGGTTTCCCGGGCTGAATATGGCGATTGTCAGCCATGGTGACGAAGAATTTGCATTGATGAGGCGTGCGCGTAACAGGTTTTCAGACGTGCATGCTAAAGTAAAATCACTTGTTGATAATGATGTTCAGTTCCATGTGTGTGCCGGGCATGCGCTAATGAATGGTCAAAGTGAGAGCGAATTTGTAAAATTTGTAAAGCCGGTGCCGGAAGGTGTGGTTACCGTTGCTGAATACCGGTTGCAAGGTTATGTTTATATTCGTGTGCAACAATCACATTAATTGCATTCAGGTCCTGATGAGATTAACCCAGGGTCTGACGGCATTGCAGGAAAAAGTATGGCAGGTTCATCGAGAAAAGTGATATTTGCGGCGCTGGCCGGCAATGCGCTTATTGCGATCACAAAATTTATTGCTGCTGCGATGACAGGCAGCTCAGCAATGTTCTCTGAAGGTATTCATTCCCTGGTTGATACCGGTAACCAGGTCTTGTTGTTGTTCGGGTTAAAGCAGGCAAAAAAGCCAGCCGATAGCCGTTTTCCTTTCGGTCATGGGAAAGAAATTTATTTCTGGAGTTTTGTTGTCGCCATTCTGATCTTTGCAGTAGGTTCGGGCGTGTCAATTTATGAAGGCATTATTCATATTCGTCACCCTGCCACAATCGAAAATCCACAAATCATTTATGGGGTACTGGGACTTGCAATGTTGTTTGAAGGGGCGGCCTGGTTTTTTGCTTTAAATGAGTTTACTAAAGCAAAAGGCAAGTGGGGTTATATTGAAGCGGTACAGCGCGGCAAGGACCCAACCATATTTGTTGTGTTGTTTGAAGATTCAGCGGCCTTGTTGGGTCTGGTTGTGGCTTTTCTTGGCGTGTTATTATCACAAACAACCGGCATCGCAGAATTTGATGGTATTGCATCAGTGATTATCGGCCTGATTCTGGGTGGGACAGCTATATGGCTTGCCTATGAAACCAAGGGTTTGCTCATTGGTGAGAGTGCTAATTTACATGTTGTAAATGGTATTCGTGAAATCTTACTCAATTGCAATGAAGTTAATCATGTAAATGAAATATTGACGATGCATATGGGGCCGGATTTTATTCTGGTCAATATCAGTGTTGATTTTAAAGATGAGATACAGGCCGCAGATCTGGAAGTGACTGTTGCAGGGATGGATCAGAATATAAAAACAGCTTTTCCGAATGTGAAACGTATTTTTGTCGAAGCCGAAGCGAGACGGGTGCATTTGAATTCAGCTAACAAGAAAAGCCTGGATGCATAAAGTGAACGCCATTACAGATATCTGGAGAGATGAATGTACAGGCTGATTACGTCATTGTTATGTTGTTTTTCATTTAATTCATTTGCAACTGTGTTGTCTGGCACAGATGCTGATGCGAGGCTGCCGTTTTGGGAGTGGCGCGGCGAAAAAGTGTCAATCCGCCTGGTGCAACGGTTACCTGATCAGAGCCGGGCTTATTTTATGGCGCGAAATTTTTCAAACGCGCAGGCTGAATTGATGGCGCAAAGTTGTGTATTTCAGACTATATTCAAGAATACCGCATCGCCCGGACAAACGCGGGTGATTAGCTATGATTTATCGGATTGGGTTGTCAAATCAGCAGGCAGAAAGCGGGGGTTGATAACAAGAGAAGCATGGAAAAAAACCTGGAAAACAAAAAATGTTGCCCAGGCTTCCCTGATTGCGCTGGAATGGTCCCTGTTGCCGACAAAGCATCGTTATGAACCGGGAGACTTTAATTGGGGTATGACAATGTACGGCTTACCGCCCGGGACACATTTTGATCTACAGCTTGTCTGGTACGAAAATGATCTACAAAAAAAGGCGGTTATACCTGGTGTTGAATGTGCGCCTGATATTCATCCTGATCCCGAGAGTGAATGAAATCAATGAAACGAAGCGTTTATAAATTTGTTTTGATTCTGATGGTTGTCGGCAGCTTTGCTGTATGCATCAGCGTTACCCAGGCAGACCAGCGCCAGTCATTGCATGAAGTGAAAGACAAGCCATTGGCATCGGATTTTGTATTAAAGGATATTGACGGTAAAGAATATCGTTTGTCGCAATACCGGGGGACAGTAGTGCTTGTGAATTTCTGGGCAACATGGTGTCCTCCTTGTCGCTATGAAATGCCTTCGATGGAGCGAGCGTATGAAAAACTGAAAAAATCGGGAATTATTATCCTGGCAATTAATATTGGTGAAGATGAAGATGCTATTTTTAAATTTACCGCAGACTACCCGGTGAGCTTTCCCTTGTTAATGGACCAGGACTCCAGTGTTATAAAACAATGGCCGGTTACCGGTTTGCCGACTACCTATGTCGTCGATCCAAAAGGGCATATTGTTTATCGTGCGATTGGTAGTCGTGAGTGGGATGATGAAGCGTTGTTGCAAAAACTGGAGGCATTGCGTTGATGTTTGTGAATAAACCGCTGGCCTATTGACTTTTTGGTTGATATTCTGTCAACTCGCGGCAGGGTAGTTTAATTTATGCTCTTGATAAATCTTCAACAGGTTATAATGGCGTAATGATTGAACCGGTTACTTTATCCCAACAGCAACATGTTACGGAACTCACTGCGCAGTATATTCACCAGGCGAGTGAGCAGTATCAAGAGTCATTTGAGATCATTCCGGTTTTGTTTGACCTGAAGGGGCGTGCCGCGGGGATGTATCGTATCAGGGGCAGGGAACGTACAATTCGTTTTAATCCCTATTTATTTGCTAAATATTATGAAGATAACCTGGCCGGGACGGTTCCACATGAAGTGGCGCATTATATAACCGAGAAGTTATATGGCCTGGGTCGTGTTCGCCCCCATGGGCGTGAATGGCGTGAGGTCATGCTCTCGTTTGGTGTTGAGTCCAGCGGTAGTTGTCATGATTATGATCTTGAGAATGTGCCGGTGAGAAGACAGCGTCGTTTCCCCTATCAATGTGCATGTACATTGCATCAAATAACCACTCACAGACACAATAAAATCCTCAATGGCAAGGCGCATTACCTGTGTCGTCAATGCGGTGATGCCATTGCTTTTGTACATTAGGCGATCTTAGGTCGGATTCACCGCAAAGGCGCAAAGTGCGCAAAGAAAATCATATTGGTTTTTAAACCCGGAGGACGGTTTACCAGGGAGGCATGACCTGGTATTGACGATGCGCCATGAATTCATAGTTATCTTTTTAAAACCAATTTTCCTTTGCGTACTTTGCGCCTTTGCGGTGAAATAGCCTTTAAAAAAAGGCCCCGTAAACGGGGCCTTTATGTTTAATCCTGATATTTTATTATTTGTTATGATTTTGAAACGGTTGTTGCCTGTGGTCCTTTTGGTCCACTTTCCATTTCAAAATTGACTGCCTGACCTTCGTCCAGTGATTTGTATCCATCATCCTGGATAACAGAGAAATGAACAAACACATCGGGACTGCCGTCCGAAGGTGCAATAAAGCCAAACCCTTTTGAACTGTTAAACCATTTTACGGTACCTGTAGCCATGAAACACCCCTATAGTAATAAAATAATAAAAAACGAAGTTTATTGCAGTTATAGAAGGTGGAGCAGGAGATACCGTGAAGGTGCTTCTGTGTAAACCTCAAATACATGCAACTATAAACCTTGTAACCTTATATCACCGATGTCGAGGGCTCCATTTGGCTCCCTCTCTTTAACCGGAGAATGTTAAATAGTATACACCAAATCTGGAGAAAAAAAGAACAAGACTGTATTGGTGCTATTAGAAAATCGTATATGGCGATCGTTGAAACATCTATTTGAGATACATGTATAGATACCTTTTCAGCAGACCAAATTATGGCAATATCAGAGGTAACAAGTGCTTAGGGCTAAGGGGCTGTCTTTAATTTAAAAGGGTATGACGAGAGCCTGATTTTCTGACTTCAGTCGTGGATAATAGTGTGATGATAATAAACGATCGTGTGTGCCCATGCGGAACTGGAACGAAATATCTTCACTGTTGCGGGCGTTTTGTCAGTCATTCAGATTATCTGCCACTTGCACGTCCGGAGACAGCCGAAGACCTGATGCGTTCACGCTATTCCGCCTATGTGCTGGATGATGAGGCGTATTTAATTCAAACCTGGCATGAGTCAACCCGTCCTGAACAGCTGGGGCTCGACGCGAATGAACCCGCCCGCTGGGTAGGACTGGTCATCATCAATACCAAAAAAGGCAAGGAAGATGACGCTGAAGGCTGGGTGGAATTTGTTGCCTATTATAAAAGTAACGGGAGCATGATGCGGATACATGAAAATAGCCATTTTATTAATGAAAACGGGCAATGGCTATATCTGGATGGTGAGTTAAAGGAAGATCTTGATAAGCAGGGCAGAAACGAGAAATGTCCATGCGGGAGCGGTAAAAAATATAAGCGTTGTTGTGGATAGTTGTTACGAATAGCGGTTGCGAAAAAAGTCAGCCCTGTTTCCATGTTGTCAGATCAATCTGTGTTGTTTGGTCTCCATCGGTTAGCCAGTAAGTACCATCCTGAATAGTGCATTGTAGTTGCATATTACGTTGCGCGAGTTGTGCGAGTTCCTGGATTTGATTTGCATCCAGGCTATAGATACTCAGGTTTTTAAAACGTTCGAGTTTGTCTTTCATCTGCGACCACCATAAAGTCGCACTACGGGTCTGGTAAGTATAGATAAATACCTGTCTGGCACGGCCACAGGCTTTGCGAACACGTTTTTCATCAGGCTGTCCAAGATCGATCCAGATTTCAATTTCATCGTTCAGGCTTTTTTGCCATAGATCAGGCTCGTCCTCGGAGCTTAATCCCCGGGTAAAACTTAAGGCCTCATGCGCGTGCAAGGAAAAAGCGACGATCCGCACCATCATGCGTTCATCTGTTTCCGATGGGTGGCGGGCAATCGTTAATGCATGGGTATGATAATAATTTCGGTCCATGTCGGCGATTTGCAGTTCAGCTTTAAAGATGGTTGCTTTGAGGGCCATGTCATTTATCCGGGTATATTATTGTTCTAAATTTCAAACTTTTGCGGTGAGAAGTTTGGCTACGTGGAGATAATGACTCTGATAGCATCCAGTCGAGGGCTGGCTGTATCAAGGGCCTGGTCGAGCGCGTTCCATTGTTGTTCAAAAAAGTGAATTTCTTCATCGCGGACATTCGGGTTGACCTTGCGTAACGCTTTTAGACGATTGATTTCCTTGAGTAGTGTTCGTTTTGTTTGTTGGTGTGCGCTTGCGAGTATCTCGGGGGCTTGAGATTGAGCAATGCTCTCACTGCTTTTGATCAGTTTTCTTATTTCCTGTGTCTGCATGCGCATGATTTTGCCCGCTGTTTCGGCGTTAACCATGGCCCTGGATTGTGTGATCAATTCATGCGGTAGTGTTTGTTCATGATTGTTGCCATGTTGATCGACGACAACACGAATAGTGGTCGGTGGCAGGAAGCGGCTTGACTGAAGCTTTTCACTTGAAGCCGACTCCAGGATGTACAGGCATTCTACTAATAATGTACCCGGGTTTGTGCCTTTGTATTTGAGCGCAGTGACGGCTGTGTTGCCCTGTTCGTTATTTAAAACCATGTCAATTGCGCCGTTCACCAGGGGATGTTCCCAGGTAATGAATTGCATGTCTTCATAGGATAAGGCGGTCGCTCTATCGTAGGTAATTGTCATGCCGTCTTCGGCCAGACCGGGAAAACTACTGGTTTGCATGTGATGGCCGGGCCGGATGATGAGGCTGGTTTTTGTATCATCCTCTACATCAATGCCGAAGCAATCGAAAACCGTATCAAGGTAATCAGGTAATGTGGAGCGTGCATCCTGTTCCAAAGCACGTGCGGTGATTTCGTTAGCGGCATCTGGTCTGCATGAATTGTATTCGAGTAACCTGTCTCGTCCACGGTGCATTTGTTCGTTCAATTCGTGGTGATAATTTTTACTTGTCT
>JAUWSG010000070.1 GCA_030610155.1 Gammaproteobacteria bacterium | reverse complement strand
CCGAGAAAGCTGAAAACGGCGTCGTCTGTTTCTGCTGTATTGACCAACACTATTTCCAGGCTGGTATTTTCCATAATGGAAGACATTTTCTGTATCAGTGGCATTTCATAACGACAAGGGCGACACCAGCTTGCCCAAAAGTGTACGAATACCCAGTGGCCTTTTGATTCAGACAGGTCAAAAGGTTCGCTATCCATATTGTTGAGTTTAAGTTCGGGTGCAGGTCGACCATCGAGCTTGATCAAACCTTTTGGTATTGTTTGTGTCGCAGCGGAAATGTTATTGATGCCCGCAAATAAAAAAAGGGTCAATAGCGTCAGGATAAAACCTGTTACGGATTTTTGATATCTGTATCGCATTGTATGTTCCTGAGGTCTACACGAATTTCAGTGCCTCTTTTCTTTTTACCTGTTGTGAAAATTGCTTCGAGTGTGAATGTGCCGTCAATTTGAGGCAGAATAATATTACCACCGACAGATTCATTGGGCAGCAAGTCCCTTATTTCGGGTAATAATGTCCATCGAAAAGTTGAACGGTTGGCTTGTGGTAAATTGATCCAGGTCCATTGGGCATTCCAGTAACGCCGATCAAATCGTTTGATTTCACGCTGGTCAGTATAAAAGCGCCAGTATTTAAGATCCAGCCAGATTGTGTCGGTGCTTTTATTGTGAATAATACCGGTTAAATAACAGGTATTTTTTATCAGGTCCAGGGCCGATTTTGGAAAACCTCTTGCTTCATAAAATGCGACCATTTGTTCAGGTGTTCTGGGCTGCAGTCGGAATGAAAACAGGCTGTTTTCTACATGTGGGCCTTCCGGTTCTTCTTCCGCATCACTCATTGCCGGCAAACAGATGAAGCATAACAAAATGCATGTAATTGATATGTTGTAACAACGTTGTTTAATCATGGCTATGCTTCTGTTAGTCATAGATGGTTCATATCGTTTATATATGTTGGCATTATGCAGGTTTTTGTGTTCGCAGACACCCTGATTTGCCCATCACCAGTTCGTGCCTGGATTAAGGGGGCTGTATCATTACTCCTGTGCTTTTCAGACTTTGATACCTGGTTTGTCTCCCCATAAGAGTTTTGCCTGGTTTGTCGTAATCTTGTTTCACTATCTACTTGTTTCTATTAAGGTTATATAATTGCTTGAATATCAAGGGGTTAATTTAACTAATCCGAATTTTGTCCGATAACTTTAGCAGGGTTGTATTACAGGTATCTGTAATCCAGCTGTAGATTTAATTATAAATATAGAGTTTAAAGCAAGATGGCATGTTCGAGAAAAGACAGTTGTGAGCTTTTTCCATTGATTTCGATCAATGGCGCGTTGAAGATTTGGCAAAGTTTTTACTGCGATGGTAATTACCATACCTGTATTCGTTATCAATTGGGCCTGGAAGGAAAACCGATTCCATCTTCGCTTTTACCTAATGGCAAAAACCTGGATTTGTCGTCAAGTGCCTTGCAGGAAGAAACCAAGACAGATAAACAAGCCGAACAAGATCATTCCAGTGATTCATTAGCGTCGGATGCTTTAGTAAATAACGGGGATGATACAGGGCAGGCAATATCAGACGTTGATGAGAATGAATCGTGTTCTAATTTTTATCTCAGAATGCAAACAGACGGATCAGCCGATTTGCACGCCAGAATTGCGGCAGTTCTTCATCAGTTTGGAATTATGATTGATATGATGATTGAAAAACCGCCTCTTAAAGAGGGTTCTGCAAAGTCTGCAATATTTCTGACGGACTTTGTGCCCGGAAAAAATATTGACGAAGCCCTGCTTAGAATCGGTGATCTTGAAGGCATCAAGAGTAAGCCGGTTTGTATTGAGCTGGAAAAGTCTTGATAGTCAAACATAAACATCCATTTTCCCATTTATTATTCAAGACCCGTTACGAGATCAATACATTGTGTAAAGTCAAATTGCCACATTGTTTCATGACCCTGTTTACCATGCTGTTTTGTTTTCCTTCTGTTGTGCTGGCGGATAGTACACCCGCTGTCCTGGCAGACTTGAATACCAGCGACAGTCTGTCTGATCTGTTTGCCAGTCTGGTTGGCAACTCTCCTGTATATTGGTCATGGTGGCTCGGCGCAATTGCGCTGGGTGTGTTGACGGTCAGTTTCTGGTGGTTTATTCGGGTGCCTATGGTGGGTTCTTCAAGCTGGCAACGTATTGTTGACTGGCGGGAGGAACATAAGCGTCACCTGGCCGAGAAAGATTTACATAATGTCACTCAAACAAATCTGATGAAGGTCATGATGGCTGAAACGATTGCGCAATTTGGGGAAGCATCGGTGGCTCAATCAGGCCAATCGATGGGTTCTGCAGGGAGACATGAAACAAAATTTGAAGCTGTAAAACGTGCCCCCTGGCAGGCCCATATTACATTTCTTGTCATGATCGGAGTGGGTGGTTTGCTTGCAAGTATTTCCCTGGGGACATTTGATGTGCGGTTTGATATGGGGTCTGATTTTGTCCGGCTTTTTGGTGATGGTTGGGCTGCATGGCTTGTTTTATTTGTTGGTGGTATATGTATTGGCCTTGGTACCCGTATGGCGGGTGGCTGCACCATTGGTCATGGGCTTAGTGGGCTATCACGCTTTCAGGTGGGCAGTTTGATTGGAACCGGATCGTTTATGATGGCGGCTGTTCTGGTCTCGATTTTGTTAGAAAGGCTGGTTCCATGAAAATTTATTTTATCAGAAATAGTACGCTTCGATATCATGTTCTGTTGGGCGTGTTTGGTTTTCTTCTCGGTTTTGCGCTCTACTGTATCGGCTTTGCCGATTTTGGTGAAGTTCATCGCATGTTTATATTAGATGATTTACGCATGTTACTGAGTTTTATGGGTGCTGTTATGTTGGCCGCAATTGGTTTCCTGATTGTGGGGCGTGGTCACAAGATACAGGCCAAGCCTTTCCATAAAGGTATCATTCCCGGCAGTAGTTTGTTTGGTCTGGGCTGGGCGATCACCGGAGCCTGTCCTGCCATCGCAATGGCGCAGTTAGGCGGTGGATCCATGCCAGCGATTATTACTGCTCTGGGGATACTGGCTGGTGTCTGGATATTCCGGAAACTCCAACCCCGATATTTTCGTTGGGACACAGGTTCTTGTGATATTTGAGCATTATCTTGAAAAGCACATTTCACCGCAAAGGCGCAAAGCACGCAAAGAATAATTAAATTTAAAAATAAAATAAAAAGAACATATTTTTTATATAAGCGTTGCAGAAGACCTCAAGTGTATTGTTCTGGATTTGCTTAATTAGGGATTCTTTAAATATCATCCGGATAACAGACATCCGTTATAATATATGTTTTGTTGCCGGCAGGTAGTGTTACAGTCACTTCGTCATCTATTGCTTTTTTCATTAGTGCCTGGCCCATTGGTGAATCCATGCTGATCAGGCCTTCTTTAATATCAAATTCGTCCGCGCCTACAATCCGGTATTTGAGAGCATTGCCATTTTCATCTTCCAGTTCTACCCAGGCACCAAAAAAGATACGATTGGTATCGCCGGGTTTTGAATTTACAATAATGAGTTCATCAAGGCGTTTTTGTAAATAACGTATGCGCCGATCCATTTCTCTGAGTTGTTTCTTGCGGTAGATATATTCTGCATTTTCAGAGCGGTCACCTTCGGCCGCAGCTTCTGACAGGATCTGAGTGACTTTGGCGCGCTTTTTCCAAAGGGCCTTTAGCTCATCCTTGAGTCTTGTGTGGCCTTCTGCCGTGATATATGGCGAGCCGCGTTTTTGTGGTGGTCGATATCGTCCCATAATGAGCTACAGGAACCTCTAATGTGTCATGAAACGATGTATTATGCCTGAAAGCTTCAAGCTCAGCGTTGCAAAACTTGTAAATATTCCCGATATTCACTGCGTTCCGCGCCTCGATCTTGAAGCTTTCAGGCATAATACTTTCGTTTCAGACGCATTAGAGGTTCCTTTATGTTCCTCTAATGCTTTTATTTCCTATAGTATTATATATCCGTTGAGATAATCCATTTTCAAATGATGTATTTATATGATTCTAGCAAAATTTATAGCGCGGCAGTTGCGTAAGCCCTCAGGGTTTTTTGGCAAGTATTTCTTAACGCATATGTTAAATAGGTCAAACAAGGCAATGAATGACCAGGTTTTGCATTTACTTCAGGTTCAGCAAGATGATCGTATTCTGGAAATTGGTTTTGGCGGTGGTGATTTATTAACCCGAATGGCACAAAATATTGGTGATGGATTAATAACAGGTGTTGATTTTTCTTCAGATGTTATCGATATAGGGGAGAAGCGATTCCAGCCATTGCTGGATGCGGGTAAGCTTGAAATTCATCATGCCGATGCCGGTTCATTGCCTTTTGATGCAAATAGTTTTAATAAGGTTTGTACAGTGAATACAATTTATTTCTGGCCTGATGTGGAGCAGGTTCTGCAGGAATTATTACGTGTTTTACAAAGTAAGGGCTTAATCATTATAAGTCTCACGACCAGGGAAAGCATGAATAAGCTCGGTGAAATCACTCGTCACGGTTTTATTAAATACAGCGCAGAAGATATAAAACAATGGTTAGGGAAGGTAGGCTTTATTAATGTCAGGATTATTTTTGGCAAAAACAATCATGGTGAATTTATTTGTGCTGTTGGCGAGAAGTTCTAGATGGAGTTGTTAAAAGACACATATTATCCACCCGTATATTACAAAAATCTGGCGGGGCAACTCAAAAAAGTTTACCCGGCTCTGGATGAAAATGCTTTTTACAAGCAGGCGACTGCCGGGCTAAAGAAGCTTGAGTTAAAAGAGCGAATTGTCAGGGCGGCTGAGGTGTGCAGAGCATACTTACCATCAGATTATAAGAAAGCAACGCAGGTGTTATATGAATATGCTGAAACTCTGGAAACGGAGTCTTTTTCATGTATATTTATGCCGGAGTTTGTTGCGCGTTATGGTCAGAATGATTATGTATTTTCCATGCGGGCGCTTAAATATTTTACACAATTCTCATCGTCTGAACTTGCTATCAGGGTATTTTTGCAAAACGATTTTACCCGTACATTAAAAATCATGCGAGAATGGTCAGAAGATGATAATTACCATGTCAGACGGCTTGCATCAGAAGGTACTCGCCCTCGATTACCCTGGGCGACACGTGTACCCGCGCTGTTCGATAATCCGAATCATGCGGCTCCAATATTGAGGCGATTAAAGGCAGACACGGAAAAATATGTGCAGAAATCTGTTGCTAATCATTTAAATGATATTTCAAAAGATCATCCTGAGTGGGTGTTAAATCTGGTCGGTAAATGGGGGCAGAAAAACAAAAATACAGCCTGGATTATCAAACATGCTGTCCGAGGACTGATTAAAAAGGGCGATGCAACAGCACTTTCATTGTTTGGGGTTGATAATAATGCAAAAATTAGCTTAACAAACTTCAGAATTGCCAGGAAACAGTTAACATTGGGCGAATACCTGCCATTTTCCTTTAATCTGCAATCTGCAAAAAAAGAAAAATTGGTGATTGATTATAAAATTTATTTTGTTAAAAAGTCGGGAGAGTGCAAGCCAAAAGTATTCAAGATTAAAGAAACCGAACTGACACCGGGCAACAAACTTGAGATTAACAAAAAGCATCTGTTCAAGGATTTTACTACCCGAAAACATTACGCCGGGATGCATGCGCTTGAGATCATAATAAACGGAAAAAAAGTGGCAAGAAAACAATTTAGTTTAATGATTTAATTTATGTTGTGGAATATTTGAATGGATAATATTTATGTCGCCAGACAGCCGATCTTCGATCGCAAGATGGATTTATTAGGCTATGAGCTATTATATCGTGATGCAGATGTTGATTTCGCGAATGTGGAAGACCCTGATCTGGCATCATCACAACTCATAATTAACACTTTTATCAATATAGGAATGGAGAACCTGGTGGGCAGCGGTAAGGCATTTATCAATCTGCCACGTACATTTATTGTCGAAAATCAATTGTTACCAATGACGTCAGAACAGGTCGCATTGGAAGTGCTGGAAACGGTTAAACCGGATAAAGCTGTTCTGGAAGGTCTGAAGGATCTTGTGCAGCGAGGTTATCTCATTGCGCTGGATGAT
The DNA here is from genome assembly GCA_030610155.1 of Gammaproteobacteria bacterium. GTDB lineage: Bacteria > Pseudomonadota > Gammaproteobacteria > SG8-11 > SG8-11 > JAADIM01. The sequence continues at coordinate 7,039 of JAUWSG010000070.1, read as the reverse complement.
TTTGTTTATGACGCGTCTCTTGAGCCTATGTTGGAACTGGCAAACATAGTGAAAATTGACATTAAAAGCATGTCCGAAACTGATTTAAAGCAACAGCTGGATATAATTAGAAAATTTAATGTCAAATTTATTGCCGAGAAGGTGGAGACCCAGGCGCAATATGAATTATCACGGGAGCTGGGTTTTGATTATTTTCAGGGTTTTTATTTTTGTCGCCCCAATGTAGTAAGTGGTAAACGTATTCCGGTTAATAAAGCCGTCGTTTTTCAACTTATCGAAAAGCTTCAGGATCCCGAAATATCAATGGGTGATCTGGAGAAAATTCTTGTACAGGATGTCACGTTATCCTATAAATTGCTGCGTTATATCAATAGTGCTTCCTTTGCTTTGCGCCAGGAAATAGATTCTGTAAAGCAGGCGCTGATTATTATTGGTACGCAAACAATGAAACACTGGGCAACATTGATAATTTTGTCTAATCTTAATATCGACAAACCCTATGAACTTATTCGCACTGCGCTCGTCAGGGCGAAGATGGCAGAATTACTCGCTGAAAATACCGGGCGCGCAGACAAGCATCAGATGTTTACCGTGGGATTGTTCTCATTGCTGGATGCGCTGATGGATATTCCAATGATAGAGTTGCTGGACACTATTTCATTTTCTTCTCCAATAAAAATGGCGTTACTGGATAAGGAAGGTGAGTTGGGAGATCTGTTGAATCTGGTCATAGCCTATGAGCGGGGTGACTGGCCAGCTCTGAAACAGGGTGCGATCGATTCGAAAATTTATAAGGAGTCTTATTTGGGTGCGCTGCGTTGGGCCGATGAAGCAAGTCGCTCATTAATAAGCTGATGCTTGTTTATACTCAAGGAAATTACGTCAATGTCTAAAAGTAAAAAATTAAAAAATGAAGCAGAGTTGCTAAAAGAGGCGATTCGTCTCGGTGTTGAATATGCAGAAAAGAGGGGTGTTGTTGAGTTTGAGCCCACTGATTCGGCTAATGAGAAAATCGAATACATATATCGATTGCTTGTTCATGACAAGGTAATTCAGCCACTTGCAAAACTCGATATATCCCAAAAAACAATGCGGCATAAACTGGCTATTTGGGTCACGAAGCAGCTACCCAAGGATCATCCTCTGTTGAAATAGGAGCCTTTGTTAGCGGGCTTTATCTTCATCCTTCTCTTCGAGATTACGAATTATTTGTTCTTCTGCTTCATACCAGTCCTGTTGCGGATCGCCACCTTCAAATGCCCGGTGTTCTGCCAGATAATAAGCAGCTTCGGCGATATATCGTTCACGCTCCTCTGTTGAAGCGGTTTTGGTTGTGTTTACTTTGTTCATGGCATATCTCCTGTCATAATTAACACCACATCAATAAATAATAGAATCCTATAATTCTTATAGGCTACCAGGAAGAGTTTGTATATTAGGATTTATACTTAGGAAACCTCTTACTATTTCTGGCTACCTTTGTTTTGTGAGAGGAATAAAATGAAAAATTTTCAATTGGATAAGAGGCTTGCGAAGGACTGTCTGGTTTTGGGTGAGCTGGATATCAGTCTCGTATTGTTGATGAATAATGCATTGCTACCCTGGTTTATATTAGTACCTCGAGTAACCATGCCAGACATATGTGATCTTGATAAGGACACTCAATTGGTTCTGTATTCAGAAATCAATGAAATTTCCAACTTTGTTAAAGCTGAGCTGGATGTCGAGAAACTGAATGTTGCCGCCATTGGAAACATCGTAAAACAATTGCATGTACATATCGTTGGCAGGAAACAATCAGATTATTGTTGGCCAAATGTTGTTTGGGGTACAAATCAGAAAGTATGTTATTCTGATGAAGATGTACGAAAACTAGTCGAGTTACTGGAAACCAGATTAGGTTCGATATTTAAACGCAGTTATTAAAAAAATAAGAAGGTAAATATCTTGAGTGTTGATATTGGTAGTATAAAAAAGAGCTATGGTCGATGTCTGGTATCGCATGGTGGTAAAAAGAAATTCTTTGACCACTTTTATGAAATATTTCTTGTTAGCGATCCGGAAGTTGAAAAAATGTTTTCGCAGGTAGACCTTGCTAAACAGCAAGTCGCTATCAAACGTGGCATTAGTATGATGATTATGTATGCTGAAAATCCTGACAGTATGGCGGAAAGTGTGCTCAAGGGAATTCGCAAAAGTCACTCTACTGATAAATTGTATGTTACCACCAGGCATTACAAAATATGGGAAGATTGCCTGGTGAAATCACTGAAGGAATTTGATGGAGAATTTAGTGATGAGCTTGAGGCTAACTGGCGAAATTTAGTGCAGGAGACAGTGAATTACCTGTTGCCAGCTTAGCTGCGTAAACCTTGAGAGGCTAAGCCCTCAGAGGAGCCTGGTTGTTATGCAGAAACCAGCGGTCAATGACAATATGGCGTGAGGCCCAGCGATTGGACAGTATTTGTTTGCCAACAAATTGAGTTATTTTCGGTAAAAATGTCTCGGTAAATGGGCTGGCAGTCTGTTTCTCCATCTTACCCAGGCGTTGGGTCAGCATGTTTATATAGTTGTCCATTGTCTTGCGGTCATATTGTTTGTTCGCGGCAATGATTGCTTTTGCAGCCAGTAGCCCTGACTCGATTGCGGGTCGAATACCTTCGCCACTTTGCGGGTAAGCAAGCCCGATCGAATCTCCAATTAACAACATGCCGTCATCGACTATTTTACGTGGGGAATCGCCGTATAAAAGATACGCGTGACCAAGAAACTTTTCTTTTATATCGCCCGGCACTTTACCACGAGCAACCAGGTCATCGACAAAACGGGTGACATGTTTGGACAGGCTGTGATTGTCTTGTCTGCCCAGGCCGATATTAAGATAATCGCCTTTTCTGAAAATCCACCCATAACCCAGCAGGTCAGGGCAAAAATAAAGCTCAGGTGTTTCTTCAGCAACACTGCATTGTGTTTTTTGCTGTTCGCTCATCAGGAATTCGACTTCCTGTGCCTTTACAGCGGCTTCTTTACTGCCTGGTTTTGCGCCCATGAAACGTGCGATCGGGCAAAAATGTCCGCCTGCGCCGATAACAAGTGGTGTGCGATATTTATTATTTACGATCCAGTGCTGGCCATCACGCCGGATCTCTTCAAGTTTGACACCTTCATCCGTGCGTACGTCTGCACGTTTTAACAGGTAATGATCAAATTCACCGCGCCGGATACCATAACTGACGACTGCTTTGTATTCTGTTCGGATTTCTTTACCCCCGATCATGCCGGTGATAAAACTGGTGATAGGTTGAATGATGTGGTCTTTAGCGTAGTCATTATAGTCCACCTCCAGTGAGGTAAGGACAGCAGGCGTCACCCATCCGGCACAGACTTTATGCCGGGGAAAGGTTTGTTTATCGAGGATGACGACATCAAGACCCGCTTTTTTTAATTGCCATGCACAGGTCGACCCGGCCGGGCCGCCGCCGACAATCAGGACATCACATGCTTCCATTTGGGCTCTTGTCTTGTTTTTGTTTCGTTATCAGAATAAAGGAAGTCTCTGGTCCACTGGATATTGTTATTATGCGTATTCACAAAGCTGATCTGGAATAGTTGCAAGTCACCTATAAGGAAGGCGGCAATTGAGCCGGCCAGGTAGAGGCGCCAGGAGTTAACAAATTCATCGTCGAACATTTCCCGGATGGTGTCAGATTCCTGCTCATACTTTTCCAGCCAGTGTTCAAGTGTTTTGGCATAATGTAACCGGAGATTTTCAACATCAAGCACCGAGAACTGCCCACTTTCGAAAATTTGCATCGCTTCGGCCAGGGATGGGGGGTAGGCTCCAGGAAAGATTCTTTTTTCAATCCATGCATTCATCGGCATGGGCCGGTTACGGCCGATAAAATGCAATAAGCCATAGCCTGATTCTTTCAGGCAACTATCGATCAGGTTTCCCAGGTTCTCGTAATGATCGGTACCAACATGTTCTAACATACCGACGGACACAAATGCGTCAAATTCGCCTTTTGCGGTACGGTAGTCAGCATGAATAAATTCAACCTGGTTTTCGAGGCCTTCTTTTTTAGCGCGTTCCCGCGCATATTTAATTTGCTCTATGGAAATATTATATGCCTTAACGTTGACGCCATAGTTTTTGGCCATATAGATAGCCAGCGCACCCCAGCCACAACCCGCCTCGACGACTGTTTGTCCGGGTTCAAGGTGCAGTTTACGGCACACATGCTCCATTTTGGCCGCTTGTGCCTCCTCCAGTGAGCTTTCTATCGTGGGGTAATAAGCGCATGTATATAAGAGGTCCTTGTCCAGCCAGAGTTTGTAAAAATCATTGCCAATGTTGTAATGGTGGTGAATGTTTTCCTGCGAACCTTCCAGATTGTTTTTGCGAGGACGTGCAAAGACCTGCTCCAGAAGCCGTTGCATCAGGTGAGGTTTATATCCTTTGGCCTTGCCAAGATAAAATGTTTCCAGAAAACCAACCAGGCTGCCTTCAACCACAATGTCGCCACGGGCATAGCTGTCGCCAAAGAACAGATCAGGGTAGGCCATGAGTTTGAAGAAGGCTTTGGGGGTTTTTACATGGATTTTTGATTTAACTTCATCGTTTCTGCAGCCGAGTTTAACGCCATTCCACAATTGAATCTGGATGGGCGGGCAGCCGATAGCGTCATAGGTCTTTTTTAACATCCACTTTTGCAGGCCAGTGGGTACATTTGTGTCTATTTTGGCTATTTTAGTAGCGCCTAGTTCACTTATGTCTTTTTTGTTCAGGGCAACAGCGCTAGTAGAAGTCGTTTCGGTTTTAGTTTCCATGTTTTTTTTGATTTTGCACTATGTTTGATAACGGTATTATACGATCATTAGACACTTGTGTCTGGCCAATTATTACAACTTATTGATAAGAGTGGGTAATATACTTGATTTACCAATAGGTTAAATATACTTGGCATTAGTATTTAGTATAGAGCTCAAGTGCGGCATTGTCAGCCGGCCATAGAGGGGGGTGGGTATGGGCAGGTTTATCTATAAGGCATTATTTTACATAATAACTTCTGTTTTATGGCACTGATTCGATTGCCAGATAATCATTTTTGCCGATAAACGAACTTCTTCAGTTGACTACGGACATCTTCCAGTGCCCTGTCAATGAGTGGCGCATCGTTGATGATATGAATATGTCCGCCACGAAAATCTGCAACCAGCTCGGCAAGTGTTTTATCTGTTACGACATGACCGCTGCGGTCGACAAAAGAGTATTCGCCTGTGGCTTCGCTTTTCCATGCCAGCTTGACCCGGAATTTTTTATTATTATTTTCAGTGAATTCTATCCAGGAGCCGATGACCAGTTTCTTTACGGTGTCTTTATAACTATCTGATTCTTTAGACTCAATTTTCTTTTTGTTATCAATGCGTGTAGTAACTGTTTCTATCTCTTTAATGAGTTGGTCCGGGTCGTCAATATAGATCTGGTTGTTAATTTCATCTTCATTGTCAAATTCCTGACCATCGGACGACAGGTCATATATGTCAATTAGTTCACCTTTCAGGCTGGCCATATGAATCAGTTCAAGCTCTTTAAAAAATCTTTGCATTTTTGTTCGATTATATGAGATCAGTGTTAATCCATCTTGCAGACCATTTAATATTTGTGGAATTTCCTTTAGTAAGTCCTGTTTTCCCTTTTTGGTGATCTTCGGTTGCGTGCTTGAGATCAACTCTTTTGTAATGCTTAATGCATATTCCCAGGTCTGGCTACCGTCGCCATATTTTGAATAAATATGTGACAATACATTCATCCAGGCTGTTCTCATGAAATGTTTCACAGTCTCTGGAACTTCCTGGTCATGCAAACATTTTTCAATTTCTTCTGATGCAGTAGTGGTTGATTTGCTGGAAGGTTCAGTGATGAGTTCTTTTGAATTTATGTCCTTTTCCAGAAAATACGAAAGTTCGTCCGCCAGTTCATTATATAAACCAAAGTTATGTTGAGTATCACTTAAAATTCGATTAACGATATAAGTGGCCTTTTTATAAAGTGGGTCTTCGTTGACGTTACTCATTTCGTTCCAGCTGATACCACTAAATGCAAGATTGTTCATTAATGTCCTGGCGGGGTGCCCGGGGTCATTAAAGAAACTATTGTCTGATAATGCAACTTTCATGACAGGTAACTGTAATCGTAAAATTAAACCTTTCATACTTGAAGGCAGGTTAGAGTCGTGCTCTATTGAATTAAAAAGCATAGAGGCAAGTTCAATGATATCTTCATCTGTCGCACTCAGTTTTTTAGATAAAATATGCATTTTCTTGCAGGACTGCCGGATTACAAAGTTTTTTACATATTCGCCGTCCAGTATTTTTGTATTGTCTCTGTTTGATATGCCAGATTTAGATTGCTGCAATACAGTTAATGAAGTTAACAATTCTTTTATGGTTAAAGGCGTTTTGATTTTTGCTTCAACTTGATACGAATGTTTTTTAGTGTCTTGATGTGGGTTTTTCTGGCGCTCTGACAATGAGATCATATGTTTCTTCATCATGATCAGATGTTGCAGCGTGCCAAACAAATCTCCATTTGTCTGTTTAGGCTTGACTACTTTATTTAGGTTATTATCCTGTTCGGGTTCTTTTTGGAGGTTGTTTTGTTTGTTGGTGCTGGTAGTCGCTCTCGCAGGTCCTGTGCTTTGCGACACCTGTACGTCCTGTACAATGTGCGTACGGCTAATGCCCAGGAAATCAGTGACAGGCGTAATGCCTGGTTCGAACATCAGATTTGGAAGAATACCAGCTTCATACATAATGGAGTTTATATCTCGGTATAAGTTGTCAAGTTGAAGTACAACATACTGGTCAAATAATTTATAAATTACATCCCGTAGTTCATTGGATACCGCATTTTTATCCAGAGCTGTTTTTAAAGCATGACATATTAATTCCGGCCCAAATGCAGTGCCGTTTCTGTTTGGTATCAGGCTTTTGGTTCGTTTGTTAATTGCACTTAAAGGTTCGTTATATAATTTAT
>JAUWSG010000168.1 GCA_030610155.1 Gammaproteobacteria bacterium | reverse complement strand
CTTTACGGCATACTTCGTTTGCTGTTCAGCCAGCGGGTGATCGATGCCCATTGCTCCATATCCTGGTAAACGGATGAGGGTGCCAGTTCAAATACGCCTAAACCTCGTTCGGCCGCACGTATATAATTCTGTGTATCGCGCAGTTTGCCGATAAAAGGGATATCAAGCTTCTTGAGAAATTTTTCCAGCATATGGAATACCAGGGTGTTTTCTTTTACCCGGTTGGCGACGACGGCCAGTTTAACCTGGTTTTTTTCGACTTTGCCAACATGGTGAATCTCGTGAACAAATTTTGCGGCTGCACGCATATCAATGGGTGAAGGTAGCACCGGAATCACAACGGTTTGGGCACGCCGAATCAATGCAGTTAAGTCCTTGCCATGTACGCCGGCAGGGACATCCATAATGAGCACATCTTTATTTCTCGGGGGTTTGAATCCGTCTTTCCAGGCAGCGATGCCTTCGATTTCAGGCACGTTATCCGGTCGGGCTGCCAACCAGTCGATGCTGGAACCCTGGGGATCGAAGTCAGCAATCATGACAGACTTGCCTTTAGACGCGTAAAAACTGGCAATATTGGTGGCAATGGTGCTTTTACCGCAGCCTCCCTTGGGATTGAGTACCATTATTGTGCGCATCGATGATCTCCCCTTAAATCAAGCCCGCATTTCTCACCAGGGGGCGAGATGTGGGCTAGTTCTTTTCTACTTTACTGTTTTTTAACACAAAAAACAGTAATTATGTTATTTCGCCTGGTCTTTCGCGAATATTCCCAGCGATTCCCATATGTCATCGACGTGTGATTGTACTTCTTGACTCATTTTTATTGGTTTGCCCCATTCGCGTTGGGTTTCTGTGGGCCATTTGTTAGTGGCGTCAATGCCGATTTTTGACCCCAATCCGGAAACAGGTGATGCAAAATCGAGATAATCGATGGGGGTGTTTTCAATAATGGTGCAATCACGGGCGGGATCGACGCGTGTGGTCATGGCCCAGATGACATCTTCCCATTGGCGGATATTCACATCGTCATCGGTGACGATGATGAACTTGGTATACATGAACTGGCGTAGATAAGACCATATTGCCATCATCACGCGTTTTGCATGGCCCGGATATTGTTTTTTAATGCTGACAACGGCCAGGCGATAGGAGCAACCTTCGGGCGGCAGATAAAAATCAACAATTTCAGGGAATTGTTTTTGTAACAAAGGGATAAAAACTTCATTAAGCGCAACACCGAGGACAGCAGGTTCATCGGGTGGACGGCCAGTATAGGTGCTGTGATAGATCGGATTGTTGCGGTGAGTAATTTTCTCAATAGTAAACACAGGGAAGGTGTCGACTTCGTTGTAATAACCGGTGTGATCGCCAAACGGGCCTTCAGCGGCAGTATCGTCAGGATAGATGAAGCCTTCGAGTATGATTTCTGCGGTGGCGGGGACTTCCAGGTCATGCGATTTGCATTTCACCAATTGGGTCTTGGAGCCGCGTAGTAAACCGGCAAAGGCATATTCCGATAAACTGTCGGGCACCGGGGTAACCGCCGCCAGTATGGTTGCCGGATCTGCACCGAGTGCAACCGCAACAGGAAAAGGTTTCCCCGGATGGGCTTGCTGCCAGTCACGGAAATCCAGTGCTCCACCACGATGGGATAGCCAGCGCATGATGACTTTGTTTTTTCCTATGACCTGTTGTCGATAGATTCCCAGGTTAGCGCGTTCCTTTGCGGGCCCTTTGGTGATGACCAGTGCCCAGGTAATCAGGGGGCCGGCATCGTCAGGCCAGCAGGTTTGGATCGGGATAGTCGATAAATCAACATCCTGGGCTTCAATGATGTTTTCCTGGCAGGATGCTTTGCTGACGACCTTGGGGTTCATGTTAAGGACTTGCTTGAATACCGGGAGTTTTTCCCACGCGTCTTTCATGCCCTTAGGTGGTTCAGGCTCTTTAAGGAATGCCAGCAGCTTGCCTACTTCCCGTAATGATTCAACGGAATCTTCACCCATGCCCATGGCGATACGTTTAGTGGTGCCAAACAAGTTAGCCAGAACCGGCATATTGGCATTTTTCGGGTTTTCAAATAGCAGCGCGGGGCCGTTGGCCCGTAAGGTGCGATCACAAATTTCGGTCATTTCAAGGTAGGGATCGACTTCGACACTAATGCGCTTGAGTTCGCCTTCTTTTTCCAGCTGGTCGAGGAAATCTCGTAAATCGTTATATTTCATAGGAATAATGATACAGAAAAGCGGGGGAAAGGGAACAGGTTACAGAGAAAAGAAATAGATATCAGGGCAAGATTAATTAAATGCCATGTTCGTAATCTGTGGTACAGCTGAGATATGCTAAATGCGGAAGCCACCGTGTTTTTTGCGGTTGTGGACGTCCAGCATCATTGCGCCGGCGATCAGACCGCCAATCAGGACGACGCCGATTCCGATCAGGAACCAGAGTAAAGGGATTTCAGTATTCAGGCCATTGGTTTTAATAAAAACTTCTTCTTCTATATCATCTATTGTCAATTCATTTAATTCATTTAATTCATTCAGAGTTTCCTGGTTTTCATTAATGCTGGCATCCAGTTTTGCTTGCAGGTCTGTGATTTTGGAATCCTGCTGGGCTTTTGATTTAAGTGCTTCATCCAGTTTTTTGTTGTTCTTGATCAGGGTGTCTTCCATGGCTTTGGCTTTGTCGCGCGCCTTTTTCATTTCCACTCGCATCCATCCAACATTCTTTTCATCTTCGTTGGTCTGTGCTGATGTAGCTGAGGTTTGGTTTTGAAGTTCGACCAGAAGCTTGAGGTTTTTTTTATGTTCATTGGATAGCTCACTATACATAAGTGAGGCCGGTTTACTCGACATCAGGTAAGCTGTTTCAACCCAGCCAGTTTTTTTGTCAGGTGTTTCTACTTTGGAATGTGCGCCATCTGTTTCCAGTATGATCAGCGGCGTTCCGCTGGGTAACTGTGTGACCAGTGTGCTCAAATTGGACTGCGTTTTGTGTAATTCGAGTATTATTTTGTCAGTGACATATTTTGTTTCTGCCAGGGCTGTTGTCGAATAACAGGCTGAAATGAATGTTGTCACAAGTAGAGAAAAAAAGAGTGAATAAGATGAGCGGCTAAAATACGATGTTATTTTTAATTTGTTTGTCATCTACAGGTCCCTACGCGGCAATACCGTTGTGTCGCAGTAATGCGTCAATTTTTGGTTCGCGGCCACGAAATGTAACGAATAATTCCATCGGGTCACGGGAACCACCTTGTTCGAGTATATTGTTTAAAAACTCCATTCCAGTTTTTCTGTCAAATATGCCATTTTCCTCGAATTTGGAAAATGCATCGGCCGAAAGTACTTCTGCCCATTTGTAACTGTAATAACCGGCGGCATAACCCCCCGCAAAAATATGTGAAAAACTGTGTTGAAAACGATTATATTCAGGTGGTCTTATAACGGCAATCTGTTCTCTAACTTTATCCAGGGTTTGTTGAATGAAATCGCTGGAAGATTTGAATTCAGGCGTATAACGTCTGTGCATTTGAATATCGAATACAGCGAATTCGAGTTGACGTACCATTATCATGCCGGCACCAAAGTTTTTTGATGCTTTCATGCTGTTATATAGCTCGTCCGGTAATGTTTCTCCGGTTTTATAATGTTTGGCCATGATGTCCAGGGCTTCACGCTCCCAGCACCAGTTTTCCATAAATTGACTCGGTAATTCAACGGCGTCCCAGGGCACACCACTGATGCCGGACACACTGGCATAGTCAATTTGGGTGAGCATGTGGTGCAGGCCGTGACCAAACTCGTGAAACAGCGTAACCACTTCATCATGTGTAAAAAGTGCGGGGGCGTCACCAATGGGTGGCGTAAGATTACAGGTCAGATAAGCAACTGGTGTTTGCACTTTATCGCCCATACGGATCCGGGAAATACATTCATCCATCCAGGCGCCACCGCGTTTGTGTTGTCGGGCATAAAGATCCAGGTAAAATTGTCCGCGTAGTTGCCCGTTGGCATCAAATATTTCATAAAAACGGACATCCTTATGCCAGACATCAGCATTTTTATGTTCTTTAATGGAGAACCCATAGAGTTTATTAACGATGTCAAACATGCCTTGTACTACTCGATTTTCAGGAAAGTAAGGCTTGAGATCTTCCTGGGTGATTGAAAATTTGTGGTGTTTGAGTTTTTCAGAATAATAGGTGATATCCCAGGCCTGCAGTGCTTTGATGTCCGAGGTTTTACGCGCAAAGTTAGTCAGTTCTTCGAGTTCCTTGAGCGCCATGTCTCTTGAGTGTGACCCCAGGTCTGACAGGAATGACATGACCTGTTCTGAATCAGACGCCATTTTGGTGACCAGCGAATATTCAGCGTAATTGTTGAACCCCAGCAATTGTGCAAGTTCGTAACGTAACTCGAGAATTTCGATCATCAGAGTCGAGTTATCAAATTTACCGGTATTAGGCCCCTGGTCGGATGCGCGAGTGACATAGGCCTCGTACATTTCCTGTCGTAACTTTCGATTATCGGCATAACTCATAACAGCGTAATAGGAAGGGAATTCCAGCGTGAATAACCAGCCTGTTTTTTTCTTTTGTTCGGCGCTTTGTTTGGCCATGGCGCGTGCTGATTCCGGTAGCCCGGCAAGTTGATTTTCATCTGTAATGTGTTTGTCCCAGCTATGGGTCGCATCGAGGACATTTTCCTCATATTTTGTAGTCAGCTTCGAAAGTGCCTGTTTGATTTCTTTATAACGAGCTTGTTGTTCTTCTTCCAGATCAATACCGGATAAATGGAAGTCGCGCATTTCGTTATCGAGGGTTTTTTTCTGGGCAATATCCAGTTTGTCAAAGTCCGGCCCTGTGACGATGGATTTCACGGCTTTAAATATTCCCTGATGTTGGCCCAGTTCAGTGCCATATTCGGTCAGTTTGGGCAGACAGGCATTATAAGCTTCACGTAATGCGTCAGAATTCACGACAGAGTTCATGTGGCTAACAGGTGACCAGATTCGATTAATGCGATCGTCAATTTCTTCCAGGGGCTGGATCAGGTTTTCCCAGGTGTAGTATTTGTTATTTTTAAGCAGGGTTTCAATTTGGGCCCGACTTTCGCTCAGTATACTGTCGATGGCGGGTTCCACGTGTTCCGGTTTGATTTTTGAGAAAGGCGGCAGGCCTGACATATTTAATAATGGATTTACCATATCGATCTGTTTCCTGAATTGCGTCGACTAAATCCTAAGTTTTAAACATAAAGTCCGCTGCAAGCAAGTAAAAAGAATGAAGACCAAGTGTTTTATGTGTAAATTAGCCTATACGATGAATTAAACCATCAGCAGGGGTATGGATTATTGTCTGACGAAGAACTTGAGCCAACTAATGACCAGGTGCCATTTCAGCACCTCAGTCCTGACGTGATATTAAACGCCATCAGTGATTGCGGTTACGTTGTCGACGGTACCTTTATTGCGCTGAACAGCTATGAAAACCGTGTTTATCAGGTGGGTATTGAGGGAGAGTCCCCGGTGGTGGTTAAATTTTATCGTCCTGGCCGCTGGAGTGATGAAGCCATTCTGGAAGAGCACAGTTTTAGTTTGATGCTGGCTGAAAATGAAATACCGCTCGTACCGCCCGTAAAAGATGAGGAAGATCAAACACTTCATGAGTATCAGGGTTATCGATTTTCCATTTTCCTACGCAGGGGCGGTCGTTGGCCGGAACTGGATAAGCGGGAGAACTTAAGCTGGATTGGTCGATTTATCGGACGCATTCATGCTGTGGGTGCGGTGAGCTCTTTTCAGCACCGGATTACCCTGGGGATCGATAATTATGGCGTGCAGGCTTATCAATTTTTACTTGAAAAGGGTTTTTTGCCTCTCGAACTGGAAACGCAGTATCGAGATACGGCCGAAGAGGTGTTGCAATATGTTGAGCAAGCCTATGGTCGGGCAGAAGGGTTCAAGCAGATTCGACTTCACGGGGACTGTCACCCGGGAAATATCCTGTGGACAGATCAGGGGCCTCACTTTGTTGATCTGGATGATTGCTGTACCGGGCCGGCGATACAGGATATCTGGATGTTATTCTCAGGGTCGCATGATGAAATGTGCGGACAGCTTTCTGCTGTTCTGCAGGGGTATTGTGAATTTATGCCCTTTGATGCTCGTGAATTACATTTACTTGAGGCCTTGCGCACTTTACGCATGATCCATTATTCGGCCTGGCTTGCCCGGCGTTGGGATGATCCGGCATTTTTGAAAAATTTCACCTGGTTTAATACCCGGCCTTACTGGGAAGAACAAATTCATGTGTTACAGCAGCAGTCGGTGTTGATTAATGAGTCGCCACTGGAATGGTATCGGGTGTAGGGCCCGAGTGGCGCCTGGTTAAGCGTAACAGTCTTTTGTAGGTTGGAGTGAGCGGAGGGCAGTGCCAAACACCGAGGTG
>JAUWSG010000003.1 GCA_030610155.1 Gammaproteobacteria bacterium | reverse complement strand
GAGAGAAACATCAAAATTGAAGACAAAAATTAAACTTTTATTCAATACACCCATCTTGTATCTATCACTCCTTCTTGTTGCTTGTAGTGGCTCAAGCCAACCGGAAATTATCCTTGAGGCTACTAATTGCCCAGCGGATGATATAACAATGTCAGTTACATCCAGCAAGACGTCGAGCTCGGGAAGCCAATGGAATATGAGAGTAATAGTTGAAGTCAAGTGTGCCGGTCAAATCATGCCCAACGCGGAGCTGAAGATGAAATTCTGGTGGCCTGGAAATGCATTCAAGCTCAAGACCGGACCAGATGGTAAGACGATGTACAGGCGCAGATTGTCTGCTGACCCGACTGGAAACACCTATTCGATCACCATTCGCGGTAATGATACTGAAAGGTCTGAGTCGTATACATTCAAGTAATGTTTCACCGTGTGTAATCAAATATGTGAACCTGCTCCAATTAGCGTTTATATTTTATGACTAAAAATATACTGTTAAACATGGATTTTTCGAAGACTGCCTGTCTTCTTCCGAATGAACAACAATGGGTAAAAAGCCCGGCTGACGGTGTGTCTCGCATCCACCTGGAACGTGAAGATACAGAATCCGGACATACCACCAGTTTCGTAAAATTTGAACCAGACTCATTTTTCCCGCCACACCAACATCCCCGGGGCGAAGAGCTGTATGTGCTTGATGGCGTATTTTCCGATGAAAATGGTGATTATCCTGCGGGCACCTACATTCGAAACCCTCCCGGTTCAAGCCATCGCCCTTTCACCAAAGAAGGATGTACGCTATTTGTGAAACTGGACCAGTTTCAACATGATGACAATCAACACATTGTTATAAAGCCCGGGGAGCAACAGTGGCAACCCGGCATTGGAAATCTAAAAGTGACCTCGCTTCATACCCACAACACTGAAAGCACGGCTTTAGTCTGGTGGCCTGAAAACGAAGTTTTCCAGCCCCACACTCACTTTGGCGGGGAAGAAATTATCGTTATAAAAGGCACCTTCATCGATGAGCACGGAGAATACCCTGCTGGCAGCTGGTTGCGCAGCCCGCATCTGAGCAAGCATTTTCCATATGTTAAAGAGGAAACACTGATCTTAGTAAAAGTTGGCCATTTGAACTCAAATAAATAAGACACGAAAAGGGGTCAAGTTTATTTTATAATATTTGACCTTCATTGTAAGCGAACTCCAATTAATGAACGCTTATTCATTAATATATAGACTTGCCCCCTTTTACTCACTAAGCTCTAAAAGGGTTAAATATAGATTATATGATTACAAGATTGCCTATGCCAATAATTAATGATTCATTAAAACAGGCTAAAATAGCCGCCCCCATCCTGCTGATTGTTTATGCAGCATTATTGGGCCTGCTGATTCTTGTTTTTATAATTAGTAGGCAATTTGATATTCCGATAGCTAGATTTACCCGTGATCCAGCCGCAATATTCAATGCTCATCCCTTTACTGGTGTAATTTCTAATATTGGTATTTTATTTTGGTGCTCAACATCGGCGGTTTGTTTTTTTGTATCAGCACTTCAATTTAAAAAAGGAAATATTGCAGCAGGGAGGTTTCTATTGTTTTCTGGCCTTTTAACTTCAGCGCTATTATTTGATGATTTATTTATGTTTCACGAATATGTGCTCCCAAAATTATTGCATATCCCGCAATATGTAACTTATTTAGGATATTTAGTTTTAGTTTTAATATATTTTATAAAGTTCAGGAGTGAAATATTACGAGCAAATTATGTAATCCTATTAATCGCCTGCATTTTCTTTAGTTTATCAATATTAAGTGATATTTTCTTACCTCAAAGAGGTCTTGAATTCCTTCTTGAGGATGGGTTTAAACTATTTGGTATAGTAACTTGGACAATATTTTTTTTAAGAATATGCTTCACTCAAACGCAACAAGAGTGATGAATGGGGTCGGGCCTAAGCAAGACACACAAACAGTTGATTGTTAGATGTTTTCAAACCAAGAACAAGAATTATTAACCCTTACAGCATCCACTCTGGTATAAAATCGCTATATAAGCACATTGTTTTTTCTGAGGCCCAAACTCTAATCCCCAGCAACCTAAACCTCACTGTGTGCGTTAAGCATAGTAAAGAGAGTCTGTGCATGCTCAGCCGCTTTGCTGCCACGCGCAGTAAGGTAACCACCATCAGCCTGGGTAATAAAACCTCGTTCAAACAGGCGTTGCGCCGCCGATATCGCAGTGGACTCAGCCGTTTTATGGATCTTTATACCTTCCTGGCTAGTAGAAAGATTATAAAGCATCAGCACATGCAGCTCTGCGAGATTTTCTTGTGTGTAAGACATTCGACTTCCCTGATTTTTTCTATTCGTTGTTAAATCTGTCAATAAACAATACTTACCTTAAAATACACTTTTTTGGTACGTCTGGCCAAAGATACTTTTCAAATGAAATTCAGGCAGCACTGACAATTTGAGAAGTGATGGAGTAAGATCAATCTTACTCCAATTATTCAACTCCTTAGCCGATGACCCGGGACAAAAAAATAACGTGAAAGAATGTAACCAGTGCGGAAAATGTTGCACGAAATATAGTGACGGCGGCCTATCTGCATCGGCAAGCGAAATAGAATTTTGGGAGGTATTCAGGCCTGACATATACCGTTATGTTAGCAATGGGGATATCTGGATGAGCCCCGACACGGGCAAGAAACTGGAGCTGTGTCCGTGGCTGAAAAAACTACCCAATCAAAATAAGTATATTTGCGATATCTATCACGACCGTCCTGACGACTGCAAATATTACCCTGTCACTATCGAGCAAATGATAAAAGATGAGTGCGAGATGCTGGAAGCGCAGGACCTGGTCAAACCGAAGCTGGCGCAGAAGACCCTGGATAAGCTCATGGCTGATAGCCGACCCCCTTTTGAGCCAGAGGATTAGAAGGACACCGTTAAGCCCCTCCCATTATTTGAATAAAGTTAAGATTTAACCCCATCATTGTAGTCGCATATATAGTAATATTGTCTGATCCTCCAAAATGTGTCGTCCAGCTTCAACGATATAATAACGAATGAGCTTACTATCTTGAGTTCCGAAAAAAACAAACAGTCTGACATTTTTTGGTTTAAAAATTACCTGCATCCCCGCTACTGGCTTGTGTTATTTAGCTTGTCCCTGTTGTGGCTGGTATCAAAGCTGCCTTACGCAATGCAAATGCATATCGGTTCAGCACTCGGTCGCCTGCTATATTATATAATGCCGTGGAACAGGACGGTGATTGAAACAAATACCGACCTGATTTTCCCGGAATGGTCCGCTGAAAAGAAACGCCGATTTGTGAAGCAAAATTTTCGCTCTCTGGGGAAAACCTTTTTCGAAACATCGTTATGCTGGTGGGGCTCGGACAAACAGTTGGCACCACTGTGTCATATTGACGGTCTGGAGAACCTGCATAATGCACTGGACAAAGGCAAGGGTGTCATATTGTTAAGCGCTCACTTCACCTGCCTGGAAATCGGTGGACGTTTATTAACGATGCACCAACCCTATTGTGCGATATATAAAAGCAGTAAAAATCCTCTATACGAGAGGATGCTTAAGCGCTCCCGTGAACTACATATAACGCGCGCCATTAAACGGGAAGACATACGATCCTTTTTAAAAATCTTAAAAGAAAACAATGCGGTATGGTATGCGCCAGATCGGGACTTCGGTTTGAGCTATAGTGTATTCGCGCCTTTTATGGGCGTCATGGCCGCAACCTTAACGGCGCCAGCAAGAATAGCAAAAATGTCCGGGTCACTCGTGGTCCCCTTCTTCACACAGCGGCTGGATAATAACAAAGGGTATAAACTGACTATCCTGCCAGCGCTGGAAAATTATCCTGTCGGTGATGAAGTGCAGGATGCCATGCGGATCAATGAGGTCATTGAAACGCAAGTCAAAAAAGTACCTGAGCAGTATTTATGGGCGCATACCCGGTTCAAGACCAGACCGGAAGGTGAGCCTCCAATTTATCCTGAAAGAAAACGATTTCGTAAGAAAAAAAGAACCGGATCCTGACTTAAGGCCCAGGCGATTTATTGATCCCCATATCAGGCAATAGCAATCCACCCCGAACAAATCCAATATAAAATTAATAAGTAAGTTTTAGCTCTATGAGTGCCATGCCCTTTATGAATCACTATCCAGCCACTGACGGGCTGCCTCTTCCTGATCTTCTGTGAAATATTCAATAGGGACCGGACGCAAACCTTTTAAAGTAAAGAATGATACCCTGTCACGCCATTGCTCTTCGCCGACAATAGCAAATTTTGTTATATGGGGATCCATACGATCCATTGCAGAACCACCTTCCAGCTCATCAACCTTTTCCCAATCCTCAGGGTTCTTCCAACCTTCAAAATCATTTAACAATATCAGGAGTTTTACTTTCCCTGCCTTCTGTATGATGGATTCTATTTCTGAAAGTACCCGCCGATGTTCCTCTATACCGAGCTTGCCCGAAACATGGATTAAAATCAGATTGTTATTTTCAAGTTTCCATTCTATCGACATAACACCACCTCTATTAAGTTATACTTTTTTTGCAATACGGATTAATCATAGCACCTATATTAACGGCTTGTAGCGGGTCGAACTCAAACAAGCCCAATAAGCAATTGATAATCAACTGGTTTCGATACTACAATAGCAATGGCTGCCTCCCCGGGCATCACCAAAGATGAAAAGTAATTTATGACAACACAAACGACTAGCCCGCCTGATACCAAAGTAACCTGCGCAAACTGTGAGGCCTGCTGCTGCCGTTTAGAAGTATTACTCATAACCGATACCGGTGTGCCCGATAATTTTATTGCGAGAGACAAATGGGGAGGGATGAGTATGGCGCGACTGGAAGACGGGTGGTGTGCAGCACTGGACCGAAACACCCTATTATGCACAATTTATGAAAAACGACCGAAGATTTGCCGTGAGTTGGAAATGGGAGAAGATGAGTGTATTTCCATACGAACCGCCACTCTTTTGCCCAATTAGTAATAAAAAATGATAAGACAGACCTCAATTCGCTATAATACAAGAAAATTTAGAGTAAATAATATTTATGGACAATAACGATATATTACGCCGTATCCGATATGCCTTCGACTTTAACGATGCGAAAATGATTACCATTTTTGGTCTCGCTGATCATGAGGTAAGTCGGGAACAAATCAGTAACTGGTTAAAAAAGGACGATGACCCCGAGTTTCAGGAATGTAACGACAATCAGCTGGCGATCTTCCTTAATGGTTTGATTAATGACCGACGAGGCAAGAAAGAGGGAGCACAACCCGAACCGGAGGATCAATTAAATAACAATATCATTTTCAGGAAACTAAAAATCGCCTTAGACCTGAAAGCTGAAGATGTATTGGAGATTCTGGAACTGAGTGATATGAGTATCAGCAAACACGAATTAAGCGCTTTTTTCCGCAAGTCTGGCCATAAACACTACCGTGTTTGTAAAGACCAGATTTTACGTAATTTTCTACATGGCTTGCAGGATAAATATCGCGGTAAAACGAAAACAGTATGGGATAAATGATGGGGTCAAACTGAGCTACCCCCACATCTGGAGATTGAATAATGGCAAATGCTTTTCAGGAACAGTTACTCAAAGCCGGGCTGGTGTCCAAAGACAAGGTGAATAAGAGCAACAAGTCCAGGTACAAGCAGGCGAAACAACAACCTAAGAACAGAAACTCCGAGGCTGATAAAATAAAACAGCAGGTAAAACAGACCACATTAACAAAGACGGAGCATGACCGGGAATTAAACCGTAAAAAGGTCGAAGCAGATAATAAAAAGGCCATCGCGATGCAAATCAAGCAACTGATAGAGATGAATCGACTATCTGGCGGTGAGGATGCTATTGATGAAGATGAAGTAGCTTATAACTTTGAAGTTGATAACAAGATCGAACGGATTTATGTGACCGATGATTTGCATAAACAGATCGTCAATGGTCGATTGGCGATAGTGAGACTAGACGAAAAATATGAACTCATTCCAAAAATTGTCGCTGATAAAATTATGCAACGTGACAACCGCTTTGTTGTTCTCTGCAATGAGGCAGCACAAGTTAGCGATGAAGACCATGAATATGCCGACTATAATGTACCTGATGATTTAATGTGGTAGGAAAGCTGGAAAGTGTCGGGATCAAGCCGCCCGTTTCCCACAAACAAAGTAACCTGAATGGGAATCTCGCGACCTTATCTCAATTATTTAATAATATGAAGTAAAATAGCCCTGACTAGCCGAGTATTGTATCAAGCATAGCTAAAATATTACCCCAGCCACCTTCATGATTAGCGCGACTTTCCTCATCAGGAAATTTCACATGTGTGAGTTCGATACCAGTAGTACTTTCATCGATAGATTTAAAATGTATGGTGACTGTACTACCATCAGTCGAAAATGGTGATATCCAGGTGAACACCAATTTAGTTGGATGTTCTATTTCAAGGTATTTTCCAGTGTGCGGAATCTCTTCTTCACCTACCTGCATATAAATCGTAAAACGCCCGCCTACACAGGGGTCGCTTTCTGTTCTCGGATTAGGCATACCAGGCATAGGCAGCATAAATCTAGACAATGTGTTGGTGTTCAGCCATGCATTAAATACTTTTTCAATAGGTGCATTTATGATTTTTGATACATTTATTTTTAAATCAGTCATGATGTTGATCTCCATTATTTAGCATTTCATCCAGCTTGTTCAGCCGTAGTTCCCATATAGATTTAAGCTCTGCAAACCAACCTTCTACTTCAGCCAGTAGTTCTAAATCTGCTTCAATCCAATGCGCTCTACCTATTTTTCTTCTTTTGATTAACCCTGCTTTTTCAAGAATCTTTATATGCTTCGAGACTGCATTAAGTGACATGTCGTAATAATTAGCCAGGTCGGTGACACGGCTTGGTCCTTGCTGGCAGAGTTGTGTTAACAACGAGCGACGTGTTGTATCGCTTACCGCCTTTAAAATCTCAGAAAGGACTCTCTTGTCTATTAATTCAACCATATGGTTTAATATAGATGCGCATTCACACATTGTCAACCATAAGGTTGAACTAAGTGAGATTTGAAGATTAAGTATATGATTAAATTAATAAATATATATGGAGCATGAACGGAGTCGGGCCTGAATAAAACCCGCAGGCAGTAGATTGTCAGGTGTTTTAAGCCAGAGAAATGAATTATTGCATCCATTTCTGACACAAATGATTTACCTTGAAGCGATTATTTACCCTTTGATTTCAATACCCCAGGGCTTATTTTTAGCTTATCGTTTTCTGAATATATTCTTTAATCAATATGTTATATTTTTGCTCGGGTCAGACCCCGTTAAATTCTAAATATACGTAAATGCGTCACAAGATGGTTCAGGGAGAAACTTAGTTGTCGGTAAACGAAAATTCAGAAAATGAGTATGCAAGGTCATTGTCGAAACGCCAGCATCTCTTTTTCAAATATACCCTTGCAGTGCTGATTGACCTAACCGTGCTCAATCTGTTCAATGAATATTGGGATTATGTCTTTATAGAATTCTTTACAATTTCATTGCTCGCCGCACTACTACTTCAGTTCTTGTTGCAGGTAACAATCAAAATTGAGCACCGTGTTGCCAACTACTTTAAACAAAGACCCGGTTTAAGGGCCAGGATACTGCGAGGCCTGTCAACCTGGGGCATACTCTTCAGCTCAAAACTGGTCATTCTCGAGGCGATAAATTTTTCCTTTGGCTCCAGTGTTGTATTCAGCGGCCCTATACATGGCCTGGTCGCATTCATCATCGTGGTCGTTGTTATAATCATCGCCGAACAGACCTTTTCATGGATATATCGATCCCTGGCCTGACCCCGAATATTTACGTAAAAAACTAAAACACACTTAAACATTTAGTGAACCACAAAAACCAGGGAGAGTGATTAATGTTAACTGTAAAATTGAACGAACTTGAAAGTATTGCCGTCCTCGAGCCTGATGGAGAATTATCTGAAAAAGACTTCATATCTGCCGCGGCGATAATTGACCCCTATATTGAAACTTCAGGAAAATTAAATGGCATCATAATTCACACAAAAGCATTCCCCGGATGGGATTCATTTTCAGCATTAATAACACATTTAAAATTTATCAAAGAACATCATAAAAAAGTGTCTCATATCGCCTTTGTCACTGATTCACCGATAGCTGCGTTTGCTGAGCATGTTGCAAGTCACTTTGTCAGCGCGGAAATTAAAAATTTTTCCTTCGATGAATTAGAAAAGTCAATTAAATGGATATCGGGCGGCGACAACAAATAGCACTTATGAAACACGGATATTATATAACTTAACAAAATACAGAGAAACGGTTGATGAAGTTAGCGCAATATTTAATACTTAGCATTTTTTTAATTATTCTACCTCAAGTAATATTTGGAGAATCTGGAAATAGCGAATCATATAGCGACGAAGAGATACGTCAGATTAACTACATATTAATCATAAAAAAAGCGTGTGACCTGCATGTACCTGATTATTATTTTAACACTATAAAAAATTACACGAGCTGGAGGGAAAAACATAGCTCTGTCATTCAAGAGATAGAAAATGGTACCGCTTACGCCAATGAGCTTGAGAAATTTAAAAACAATCTGAAGATCATGACAGCACAGCAAATAAACAAAATTCTAGAAGGCTGCAATGTAATAGCCGACAGACTCAATGAAAGCAATAGAGTCGAACCAAAATAAGCATAGAAAATTGAACACCTCTACTCCTGTATCACGATAAAATAATATTTAAATTTCCTACTGCAGCTTCTCTATTTCTTCACTTGCCATCATCCAGTCTTCCTCAACTCCCGCTAACGTTTGCGACACAGTGTTTTGCTGCGCTAACAATGTTTTTAATTGCAGTTTATTACCTTCATCGTAAAGTGAGTTATCCACCAATTTGGCCTGAATTGTATCCCGTTCATGACTTAGTTTATCGATCTGTTTTTCCAGTTTTTTTAACTTATTGCGCAAAGGCTGTAATAATTTACGATTTACGGCAGCATCCTGTCGCTGCTGCTTCTTATTTAACGCACCATTGACCACGCCACTTGAAATATTGGCATCAGCGCTGTTTTGTTCTTTCAGAGATTCTTTTACCCATTGCCGATAATCCTCAAGATCACCATCAAACGGCTCGACTTTTCCGGCATCGACAAGCAACAAGGTGTCAGTGACGGTGCGCAACAAATGCCGATCATGGGAAACAATCACCATCGCACCAACATAGTCTTGAAGTGCGACACTCAGCGCATGACGCATATCCAGATCAAGATGATTGGTCGGCTCATCAAGCAAAAGTAAATTGGGTTTTTGATATACCAGAATTGCCAACACCAGGCGCGCTTTTTCACCACCGGACATCGGCGCCACAGGTGAAGTCGCAACATCACCGACAAAGGCAAACCCCCCCAGAAAATTACGCAACACCGATTCCGTTGCACGCGGGTCAAGACGCTGCAAGTGCAATAGCGGACTCGCCTCGAGATCCAGCTGTTCCAATTGGTGCTGCGCGAAATAACCAACTTTTAAATCTTTGGCATCAATCCGTTCGCCGGCCTGTAACGATAATTCACCCGCAAGCAGTTTAATCAACGTTGATTTACCAGCACCGTTATGTCCCAACAAACCAATACGATCGCCCGCGGTAATTAACAAATCGAGATTATCTAACAGGCGTTTTCCATCATAACCTGCCGCCGCCTGCTCCAGCTTCAGCAACATATCCGGTATTTTATCCGGCTGCTTGAAGGCAAAATCAAAGGGCGAATCGACGTGCGCCTGCGCAATCAACTCCATACGTTCCAGTGCCTTGATACGGCTCTGCGCCTGCCTTGCCTTGGTTGCTTTTGCTTTAAAACGCGTAATGAAAGACTGCATATGGGCAACTTCACGCTGTTGCTTTTCATAAGCAGATTGTTGATTCGCCAGCTTTTCGGCGCGCCGCACTTCAAAAGACGTATAGTTACCTTTATAGAGTGTTAGCCCGGATTGCTCGATATGGCCAATGTACGTGGCAATTTTATCTAGAAAATCACGGTCATGAGAAATAAGCAACAAGGTGCCAGGATAACTGCGTAACCAGTCCTCCAGCCAGATCACGGCTTCGAGATCCAGGTGATTGGTCGGCTCATCAAGCAATAACAAGTCTGAACGGCACATCAGGGCTTTCGCCAGGTTAAGGCGCATACGCCAGCCACCAGAAAAACTGCGTACTGAATTCATCTCCTGCGCGGTGGTAAACCCCAAACCATGCATCAAAACCGCGGCGCGACTACGCGCACGATAACCATCAATACTCTCCATTTGTGCATATAACGTCGCCATGCGCTCTCCCGCATCCTGCTGCTCGGCGAGGGCGATTTGTTCTTCCAGTGCGCGCATTTCTATATCGCCGTCCATAACGTATTCAATAGCAGGGGTATCGACAGCGGACACTTCTTGTGCGACATGGGCAATGATGGTTTTTGGCGGCAATGAAAACTCGCCGGTATCCGCATGTAACTCATTGAGGATGAGGGCAAACAGACTGGACTTGCCAGTACCATTGGCGCCAGTTATGCCGACTTTTTGACCCTGGTGGATCGTGCAGGTGACATCACGTAGAAGTACACGGGTAGCGCGACGCAAAGACAAATTTTTAAAATTCAGCATGGGCGTAGTATACCATTGTTGTAACAGGTCGGAGCTGGATAAGACCAGCCCCATAAAATACAATAACGAAGAGTGGGAGATCCGACCCTCAAAGCGTACAATTGTCTAATTAATAAAAAATAAGGACAAAATAAGCAAGGAGAAAAACATGAATTGGTACCTTAAAGCCTTAACAAACTATATCGAATTTAGCGGACGCGCGAGACGAAAAGAATATTGGTTCTTTATATTATTTAATATACTCATCAGCATAGCATTTACCATCATTGATGGCGTAACAGGCCTTTACAGTATTGAAACTGGAGTAGGGCTTTTTAGTGGAATATATTCGCTATTCATTCTTGTACCAAGCATTGCGGTGGGTGTAAGAAGGCTTCACGATACTAATCGTAGTGGTTGGTGGCTGTTAATTTCCTTTATACCGTTAATAGGCGCCATTATACTCATTGTTTTCCTGGCATCTGACAGTAATCCCGAAGAAAACCAATATGGGCCAAATCCAAAAGCGACTGCAGCAAAAGCAACTACAGCATAATCGCCTGACAAAAAATCCAACGGAGACAATTATGAGTGTCGATACGACAAAAGAAGTATCCAGCAATACCAGTGCAATTTGGCAAAATCATGTGTCCGTTCCAGACACACCTCATGGTTTTACCCTGAGAACAACTTACCCTACCAACCCGCTCGGCGCTGAAGTAATGCTGGAGCGTTGGGAGGCAGACTCAGAAGAACCACCGCATTCACATCCAGGCGACGATATGACAATTGTTGTTGAAGGAAAAATGTCAATCCAGTTCTACAGCAAATCAACCAGCGGGCTTGTTCCCGATGGCGAGAAGATTTATCTTAACAAAGGCGACACAGGATATATTAAAGCGGGTCGAATTCACGATGCCAAATACATAGAAGAATGTAAACTGGTATATGTGCATGACAAAGCCTTCGGTTTCACTGACGAAAGCAATTAATCATTATAAACGATAATTGTGAGACCTGGCGTAAAAGCTCCACCCCACAGGAGGTAACATGACTGACGATATTATTAAAAACCTTGGACCATTAGCTTCATTAGCAGGAACATGGGAAGGCGATAAAGGTACCGACTTTTCCAGAATCCACAGCGAAGAAAAAGAAACAAAATACCGCGAAAAAATTGTTTTTGTACCAATTGGGCCAGTTACAAATGGCCCTCAAGTATTGTATGGCCTGCGTTATTCAATGACGGCCTGGCGTTTGGGAGAAGACGATGGATTTCATGAAGAAGTGGGTTACTGGTTGTGGGATGAAGGTCGTAAACAGGTAATGCGTTGCTTTATGGTGCCCCGTGGGGTGCTGGTAAACGCAGGTGGTGACGCTGAAGCTGACAGCAAAAGTTTTCATTTATCCGCCGAGGTTGGATCTGAAACATATGGAATATTATCAAATAAATACCTGGATGAGTCCTACAAAACAATGAAGTACACCCTGGATGTCACCCTGCATGATGACGGGAAATTCAGCTATAAAGAAGATACACAGTTATGGATACCGGTAAATGACGCCATCTTCCATCACACTGATCAAAATACCCTGGAAAAGGTTTAATCTTTATGAAGATCACTATTATAAGCGGCAGTCACCGCAACCCTTCCCAGAGTGAAAAAATCGGACGCTATATAAACACCCTTTTACAGGAAAAACATACTGACATAGATCCCTTTTTGTATTTACTGGCGGATAATCCCCTGCCCCTTTGGGACCAATCTATCTGGGAATCCGATGAAAAATGGATTGAGCGACTTGCGCCTTTAAAAGAACAGCTTGCAAACAGTGATGCGTTTGTCATTATTTCTCCCGAATGGCATGGGCAAGTCCCTGCCGGGCTAAAAAATTTCTTTCTCATGTTTAGTCGGTTTGAACTGGGCCATAAGCCGGCTTTAATCGTTGCGGTTTCTTCTGCTGCTGGCGGCGCGTATCCAGTCGCGGAGTTACGCATGAGCAGTTATAAAAATAACCGGCTATGTTACATCCCTGAACATTTAATCATTAGAGATGTAGAGAAAGTGTTTAATGAAAACCCACAAGACAATGATCAAAGATCCGATACTTTCTATAAAGACAGGCTTGATTGGTGCCTGGACATATTGATTGGATACGGAACAGCTTTAAAAACGATGAGAGAGAACACGCAGGTTCACCATAAAAAGTTTTCCAACGGCATGTAAAACCACATAATAAACACTTCGAAATCTGACCACAGAGTAATGTAGAAGACAGAGCAACATCGCAAGGGAAATATTTAAAACACGATTTTTAATAAAAGGGGGAAATTCAGGACCCCCTTTTCATAAGTACCACATATCACATTCCAACCAAAAAGCCTGAACACCCATTCTGCTTTATAATATCTATAAGCTTTTTCCCGGAGGTCTGCTCCAGATCATATTCAACAACGATAAGTTGCCTCACATCCGGATGTGGCCTGACTTTGGCAACACCTGCAACCTGACTTATATGATCAGCCAGACTTGAAACGACTTCCGGAATACCTTTTGACTGAATGTAAATAAACACATCAACTATATTCGTTTTCATTATTAATCTCCTCAAAAATATTTAATAGTTAATTTCAACAAAACACCTGCACATCGCATCAGTTAACTGGCTTGCTTGCCTTGAAATTTACAGCATGCACAAACAGGTCTTTAGCTACCTTGGCCTCTGCTGCAGTGTTGTAAAAACAGTTAAAGCGTTTCACCACCTCACCATTTTGCAAGCCGGTTTCCTCTGCCAATTTAGTAAGCTCGGACTCAACTAACGCACCACCGACACAGGCGGCCCATAACACCGGGTTACTGCGCGCATCCAGGGTTAATTCCCGTTGCACAACGACATCAGCCAAAAATAAATGGCCACCTGGTTTAAGCACACGATATATCTCCTGAAAAACACGCTTCTTGTCCGTAGCGAGATTGACCACACCATTTGAAATCACCACGTCTACACTGTTGTCCTCAACCGGCAGCGCTTCAAACATCCCTTCGCGTATTTCCATAACATCGCTCAACCCAGCCTGCTCAATGGCCATTCTTGCTGCCTCGCACATTCCTGGCGTCATATCGACCCCAATAGCCTTACCTGTTTTACCTACACGTCGGGCTGCGAGCATCAGATCCATACCAGCACCGCAAGCATGGTCCACAACAACCTGGCCTGGACGGATCGCACCCAGAGTTGGATCCACATCGCCAATTTGGATCGGATTACCAACGCCTGCAAACCGTGCGGTAGCAGAATGGGGTAATTGTTTAAGTTCATTAAAATCATAATCAAGATATTGTGCAGCATAATCAGATCCTCGATGGAAATGAAAATCACCCTCGGGATTCCGCGCAACCTCTTCATAGGTTGCACGCACCTGCTCCCGAAGAAACCCTTTATCAAAATTACTGGGACAGACTATAGCCATAATGTTTCTCCTTTTTAAAATCAGATTTATACGAAAGTAGCCAACGCTTCCGATATACGTTTACCCTGGTCAGTTGAAATAAATCTCGACAACACTTCGCTAAAACGTGGCGCCTGCACACCAGAGATGATGTATTGCCAACGATATGCCTCAAGGACCTTTTGATGAATTGTTTCCATCTCATCAGTGGTGAAAGCACGACCACCATTACTAACAAAGTATTCCGCATCGTGTTTAGCCTGCAACTGCAGGATCCCATCTATTGCAGCCACTAAATCAATAAGGTCCGTTACTGCCTGGTCACGTTCATCAGCAGAGAGCTTTTCATCTTCACGCTGCCATTCAAGCTCGTCCATAATTGCGTGCTGTGATTCTTCCCGCCAATGATAAAGAAACACGTCCTTCCAAAGTTCGGAGAGATCACTGTCAGCCTCAATGCTTTGCTTGTAATGCAACTGTGTAAACAACTCGATATGCAGCGTCAGCCCCAATACTGCCCAGGACGACTTACCCAGGACTGCCCTTGCCACTTCATTAGGCTGCGGAACAAATTGATAACCTTCCGGCATCTGTTCACCGGCCATATGTTCCAGACGACGGAAAAGTTCCTGATGCTTGAGTTCCTCATCGCTAAACCGAATCAACGCCTCCAGCGCAACCTGATCTCCTAAAAAATGCTCCTGGCTAACTTCAAGTACTTTGGCGCAAATGAAACGTTCAACGAGACCAAAAATATTGGCATAAGTGCGTCCCTGAATTTGGCTCAGGAAACGTTTTTCACTGTCGCCAAGAAAATCAATTTCGTTCACTTTGGACAAACCATCGGGCAGGAACTTCTTATCGAAATCAAATCTGCGCCCGCGAATCACATCTTCATCAATATCCCAACGAATACGTTTGGATACCGCAATACATCTGGCGTAACGATTTGTGTCTACTGCAAAAGTCTGTTGTTGCGTCATCATTTTTCTCCTTTCATGTTTACCAAAAAGACAGACCAGTCTGTCTGTTATAGAGGCAAAAAAATTTGCCCGATTATTCTCCTATCAAACGTCGCAAGGTCACTAACGCATGCTCAACAGGCCAAATTGCATTGTAGAGTTCAGCCAGTGAAATCGCTCCACTGAATAACAACATATAGTTGTTGATTATATCGCTGGCATCGAGATGCCCGTATTTCTTCGAATCAGCGCTAATCAGTTCAATAGTCAATTTTTCTATCCTTGAACGAATACCATTATAGAGCCTGGTGCCTTCCTTTCTTAATGGGCTCCGCGGATCAGGGATCTCCGAGGCCATATTCAAATAGGGACAACCTCGAAACCGGGTCTCTATTAACCATGGCTCCAGCGAGGCAATAACGGATAAAAATCTATTTACCGGGCCTTTAGCAGCATGGAGCGCTTTATCCAGTACGAGCAATTCATTTTTATGCACTTCCTCCAGATAGACCATTCCAAGGTCATCCTTACTCGGAAAATGGCTATAAAATGTAGCCTTGGCCACACCCGATTTTTGTATAACCTCATTTATACCAGTAGCTCGATAGCCCTGCTGATAGAACAGTACAGATGCAACCTGCATAATTCTCTCGCGGGCCGAGCCCTTTGGTACTGTCGCTTGTTTGTTCATAGAGTAAATACTAGGCCATACAGACAAGTCTGTCTAGTCTTTTTTACATTTTTTTCCGGGGCAAAATTCGAACTAATGCAAAACTGTTTAACCATGAAAATACGAGGGTTATCTTATTGAAATATTTACAGCGCAGGGGTCGCAAAGAAGACCGGTTTAAATAACAAATGCTTTTTTACGCAGCCCTCGTGACCAGGACAACAGCAGGTCAGCCCTTATGATTTTAGAAAACAGATAGGTTACTATACATTTGAAAATCAACTTGCCTCCTTCATCTATCAAACTCGCTAAGTCACGCATTAAAAATTTAAAAAACGAAAACCACAGCCCGGCACTTGAATTCAACTAGTCTAAATGAACAATTCGTTAAAAGGTCGAAGCATAAACAGGAGAACCAACATCATGACGCGTCGTATTTTACTTGTTTGCACGCTAGCCGTATTTTTTATCAGTGCATGCGACAAAGACCCGGAAATGGAAACTCCCACCCCTGACACAGCGACAGCTACTACCACAGAGAAAGACCAGGAACCTTCCCCGGAAACTGCACCGCAAACACCTGTTGGCGACAAAGAAACCGGCATGCAACTGGCGCAAAAGTGCGTGGAATGTCATGGTGACGATGGTAATAAAACCGTAGAGGGCAGCCCTTATCTTGCCGGCCAGCAAACCGACTATATGCTATCGGCTATGTTGTTCTACATCAGCGGCGAACGCAAACATGAGGACATGAGTAATGCCTTACAATCCCTTACGGAAACAGACATGCTAAACCTTGCGTCTTTTTATAATGCCCAGACCGCGGACTGGAAACAGCTTAAAGAAGTCAAAAAAACCAGGGCCATCGTCGTGAACAAAAGGACTATTGCGAAGGGTAAAAAGACAGCCCGGGAATGCATCGGTTGTCACGGCGAAAATGGCAATGCACCTAAAGATGGTGTCCCCGCGTTGGCGGGATTACCTCCTGAGTATTTCAGATCCGCAGTTCTGGATTATTTCAAAGGGGGCCGCCGTGAACAAAAGGTCATAATGAAAAATTTCAAGCACTCCGTAAGCAAAAGCGACATAGATCACCTGGCGGCATATTTTTCTACGCAAACCCCCAAAAAATCCCTGCACCCCGCCAAAGGTAACGCCAATGCTGGCAAGAAACTCGGCACTAAAGCATGCGATAGTTGTCACGGCATGAACGGTAACAGTGGAAGCACAAGCATTCCCAGCTTGACCGGACATAACGCCGAATACCTGGTTAAGGCCCTCAATGCCTACAAAAAACGTTCGCGAAAAAATAAAATGATGAACGATGCGGTGGCGACCTTAAAAAGCAGCCAAATAGTGAATCTCGCCGCGCATTACGCCAAACAAACACCCAAAAAGATAAGCTCCGGCAAGACCAGTCAGAGCAAAGGGTTTGATCCCATCGGACAGGGTGGCAGCATTGCCGCGGCCTGCAACGGCTGTCATGGTAAAAATGGCAATAGCACGCTACCCGGCACACCCGGTTTAGCAGGGCTCAACCCACAATATCTCGCGGCAGCCATTAACGCCTATAAAAGCGGGCAACGCAAACACGAGATGATGAAAAGCTTTGTTACAAGCCTGAGCGAAACAGACGTGGAAAAGGTCAGCCTTTATTATGCCTCACAAGAACCAACCGCCATGCCCAACACCCTGAAAGCTGACGCCGCCGCAGGTGAATCCAATGCCAGCGCCTGTACTGCCTGCCATGGTGATCTGGGCAATAGCAGTCAAGCCAACACTCCTTCCATCGCCGGCCAGGAACCCGGGTACATCGTCTCGGCCATGAATGATTATAAGGGCGGCAAACGCGAAGATGAAAATATGCAAAAAGCCGTGACTGAATTAAGCAATGCGGACATAAAGAACTATGCGGCCTATTTTGCCAAACAAACCCGCATCAAACCCGAAATACGCATTCCGGAAGCGCCCGAAGTACTGGCAGAAAAATGTTATCGTTGCCACGGCGACAATGGAATTAGCACCGACAACAAAATACCTCGTCTTGCCGGTCAATTGGAATCTTATCTTTTTAGCGCATTAAAACAATACAGTGATGAAACCCGCAAACAAACGACCATGCACGCGATGTCAGCCAGCTTAAGCCCACTGGAACAGAAGGCCATCGCAAAATATTTTGCACAACTAAAGTAACGAGCATCTGGATAAACCTGAAAAAGCGATTCACATGACTCTAAACCCAACCCCGGCCCTGCTGGACATTCTGTACTGGATCACCTTGTTTGCGGTGATTGTTTCGTCAGCCTCTGCGGTCCTCAAGGCCGGGTTCAAGCAGTTTGACCTGTTTGGCGTCATCATTATTGCGATTGCCACAGGACTGGGGGGTGGCTCGTTACGTGATGTGTTGCTGGATATAGAAGTATTCTGGATTAGCGATCAGATATTCTTTTTTGCATCACTTGGCAGCGCTATTGTCATCTTTATCACTGCGCGCCTGATAGTGATCTCACCCAAATTTTTCCTGATACCTGATGCTGCCGGCCTGGCAACGTTCGGTATTGCCGGCACACTGGTATCACTGATGGTGGGTGCGCCCTGGCTGGTTGCCAGTTTCATGGGTGTCATGACGGGTACGATGGGCGGTATTTTTCGGGATATATTATGCAACGAGCCACCCGTCGTGTTTCAAAGCCCACTCTATGCCACCGTGTCATGGGGTGGCTCATTGATGTTTATTGGCCTGTTATTTCTACAGATGGACGTTACACTGGCAGCGGCCATTGCCGGATCAAGTATCTTTACCGCCCGTTTGCTGGCGCTATATTTCAATATCAGCCTGCCAATATTCCGCTTCAAGTCCTAAGGTATCTTTTAAAGAAAATTTAAATCGATGACCAGGCGATTAGTGTTACGTCGCCGACACCCCATAGAACATCTTTATAGACGTAGTTAAATACACTTCCGTGCCTGGCCAATCAACACGGCGCATCACATAAACAGTATTTATCCCCCGAGCTTAACCCCTCCCGTTCGCATCTACGGATGAAAAAATATGTAACCTTTCCAAAATCTGTCTGTCTTAAAATTATGAAACAGTTATCCGTATGGCATTTCATTAATTAAGGAGAAGACAATGAAAATCAAACTTGCGGCTATCGGCATTCTCACGGTTCTGCTCACATCGCCCTCAATGGCAATGAACAAACCCCTTGAAACATATGATTACCTGGGTATTCCTGTCAAACAGGCAACACAACCCACAAATGTCACCGCACAAGACACTCAAACAAGCATCAATCAAAATCATAGCGACTATACCGGACTGCCCGTCACGAAAAGCATCGACTCAAGCCAACTCGAACGGGAACTGGAATTTTCCTACGCCTACTAAAAAACGGCCAACTGAGAAACATTGAGCGTTCGGTAAATACCGGACGCTCCTTATTCCTGGTTAAGAGGAGAATTTATGGGTGTATGACCTGGCTGAGCTATGGCGATTCCAGGCATGGTTAAGGCAGGTTTAACCACGAAGAATAGGGGGAAGGATTTCCAGTTTAAAAACAAAAATTAATGTTTTTCCCCGCGCTCCCCCATGGTAAATTTTTCAAGGTGTTATTTAGTCTTTTTTAAACCCGGTGGAAACTGCGTCATAATCTTCTCAACAGTTTCATTAATCATCCTGGTTGACTTCTCCGGATCTGATTTTCCGGAAACTTCCTGTGAACTGGCGCCACGCCAGATTAACTTATTGTCAGCTGTATCGGTTACATCAATTAAAAGCGTTCCCTGATCATAAACATACGCCTGCGAGCCTGAACTAATACCAACACTGCCATAACGACCACGTGAACCCCGCCCCATTGAAATACCACCACTGACATTACTGGCACTGACTTTTTTCTCGACTGTAACATAATAGCTAATATAAAAATCCGGAGTACCAGAATCAACGAGCGTATATTGTTTTGCCGACAGTGCGTTAACTATTGCCGTTCGAATACGTTTATCAACCAGGTCATTGTCTTTAAGGCCGTATTCATTATTTTCATTTGGCTTCCAGGCAAATGTTTTCAGCGTCGAAAAATCATAAGCCTGATCATAATCCTGACTGATGCTGATACCCGAACACGCAGACAACATCATGATGCTCGCCAGTAAAAATATATACCCGATAAATTTCACCTTATTCATAGATGCTTCCTGCCTGTTTGTGATCAGAGTACAATATTTTAAACATGCATAGAAATAGGGTCAAGCTTATACTTAAAGGAGCAGATGATCTCAGTCAGCGCCAAGATGATACATAATGCAACACACATAAAACAGATTTATCTACTCAAAATAATGGAGCTCTGTCTTGAACGAATTTGCTGATACTGAACAAATCATCCTGCTGGGTATCGCGCTTGCCATCGGTCTGTTGATTGGTGTCGAACGAGGCTGGAGGTCCCGCGAGGCAAAAGAAGGTGAGCGAATTGCGGGCCTGCGTACCTACGGCCTCACCGGACTTTTGGGCGGCGGTGCCGGCATACTTTCACAATACCTTGGCGCGGTAGCATTTGGATTGGTCTTTCTGAGTTTCACTGCCGCAGTAACCGTGGCCTATATTATGCGACGCAAAACCAGCGAAGATGTCAGCATCACTGGCCTGGTTTCGTTACTGCTCACATTTGTATTGGGTGCGTTGGCGACACTTGATCATGTAAATCTCGCGGCTTCTGCCGCGGTAGTCACCGCCTTGTTGCTGCGATTCAAGGATGTATTACACGGCTGGTTAAGAAAGCTGGAGCGAAAAGAATTGCATGCGGCCTTGCAGCTGCTGCTAATCTCTGTTGTGTTACTGCCCGTCCTCCCTGACCACGGTTACGGTCCCTGGCAGGTATTAAACCCTTATGAAATCTGGTGGATGGTTGTCCTCATCGCGGGCATCTCGTTCATCGGTTATTTCACGATGAAAATCGCCGGACCGGAAAAAGGTGTGATATTGACTGCACTGACCGCAGGAATGGCTTCATCCACTGCTTTAACATTGCATTTCTCACGCCTGTCTCAAAAACAGGAGGGTATGAATAACCTGTTTGCCTCAGGTATTCTGGTGGCATGTGGCACGATGTTCCCACGCGTTGTATTGATCGCAAGCCTGATCAACCCGGTGCTGTTTAATTATTTAATTGCGCCTATGGCGGTGATGACCTTGTTGACTTTCTTTTCAGCGGCTGTCATTTGGCATAAAAGTATTGATCACCCACCCAGCGAGCTAGCTCACTTGATCAACCCTTTGGAGTTGAAACCAGCACTGTTTTTCGGGGCGTTATTGGTACTGGTGATCCTCCTGGGCAAAGCGGCGATACATTTTTTCGGTGATGCGGGCATTTACATGCTTGCAGCTGTATCAGGCATTGCCGATGTTGACCCCATTAACCTGACCCTGTCCAGAATGAGCATTGCTGAACTGTCCCTGGACGTCGCCGTGATGGGCATCGTAATTGCTTCTTCCTCGAACACACTGCTTAAGGCAGGGCTAGCCATGTTTGTCGGTGGCCCCGGCCTCGGAATAAGAGTCCTGGCGCCATTGTTGGCTGCGGCCATAGCAGGACTGGCCACGGCCTGGTTAATGTGATCGACATTTCAATGCTAACGGTGCCTGCAATTTCAGTTTAGTGGAACACTCTTTGGCGCATAAAGACAAGCGATTCTTCTTCAAGATCAACTATAATAGGTCTGCCTATTCTGGCTATGGACACTACATTAAGCCATTCATTTCAAGGCCAAAACCTGAATAGCACAAATGTTTTTTGTCAGCAGTTTGTCTACTTAACTTAACAAAGTATTTTTTGACGTTCAGAAGCTATCGGATGATAATATGATGATGAACACGATTAGTATCAGCAGATTACTACCACGCCTTATTGCAGGCGTATTCCTCGCGGGTAGTCTCACTGCGTGTGAAGTAGAAGTCGATAACAATGTGCCCGGTGTTCCCCCTACCGGTCTGTTTGCCGCGGTAGGCGCCAACCAACACAGTGGTGAAGATACCGCCCAGGTGGCAACCGCCATATTCTCGGAGGGAGAACCGATTGATTTAGTGGGCGGTGATGTTGTTCAAGCGAGTACTGTCAATGATAGTATCTTGCTACTGGAGCGTGGATTTTTCAACGGCAGTTACGCCGCAAATTTACCTATAAGCGCGAACCTTGACCAGATTGAATTCACCATCGTTCATGAACCCATCGAAGCCCGGCAGAATCGCTGGTATCCCGTTGACCTCATCAATATCGATCCCGGACCCGGCGACCTGGTGGGTGGTTCGGCCATCATAGAGCTGCCGCCAGAACCGGTGATTACGACACCCCCGGGCGGCATTTTCACCAGTATCGACGATATCTTTGATATCAACTGGGACCCCCTGCCTGCAGGCGACATCATAAAAGTCCGCTCTGCAATCACCTGCGACGACGGCTTCAAAACCAGCACCTATGGTACGGTAGCCACTCTTGCAGACGAGTCCGATGACGGATCTGAAGGCCTCAGTCTCGACCAGTTTATTTATGACTTTACCAGCAGCGATCCACAAATTGACTTTATTATCGGCGAAGCACGAGCAATGCTTGCAGCATTACTGTCACAACTGAGCAATGGCGTGATAGATGAAACCTTTCTGGCGAATATTGCGCCAGTCAACCCGATCACCAGCGAATGTGAAATACGATTATTTTTGTTCCGTCAGCGTCCCGGGAGTTTTGCATCAGCAACGACTAACGGCACTATCTTTGGTAGCCGAAGCGCAGAAGTCACCATTACTTACAACCCCAATTAAAAACCAGATTGTTTAATGCGAAATTTTCTGAAGATCATTTTTATTGCTGTCTGCCTGCCAGTATCTACTTCAGGCTATGCTAAAGACATGCTAATTGATGTGAATGTGCTTTTTGCCGTCCCGGATGCAGGCAGTTCCGATGATTTTCACACCGGCAAAACATTATCGGTCAATTACAATTATTATTTTTTGTCATGGCTGGCCGCCACAGCCGGTGTGTTTATTAGCGAAGAAATTAGCACGGATCCCATCACTGACGTGGTGGGAACTTACCAGGCAACGATCGAATCAGAGGGTATTACATTTGGATTGCGATCAGACTACCAGTTCTCCAAGCGCAACAGAATCTATGGCCGCGCCGGGCTATTGCTTTACAAAAGTAAACTAACCGTGGATGAGTTTTTCTCACCAGGCGTGCCATCTGGCAGCAGCTCTGACACAACAGACGGACAAGGATATTTTATTGCTATTGCATGGGCACATTCCTTCACCAAACGAATTAGTTTTCAACTCGAACTGAGCAACATGACCCAGCTTGATCTGTTCAAAGGTGAAACAACACGCCCATTTGATTTAAGCAATACCGGCGTTAGCCTGGGACTGGGTTATGCATTCTGATACACGTAACAAAAAATGCGTAATACAATTCCTGGCAGGCAGTTTAGCCTGGCTTGCTATTATCCTGCCTGCTCAGGCCGCTTTCGATGAAATTTATAAACTATCGATCGGGACTACCCTCACGCGCTTTAATTCACATATTACGATCAATTCCCAGGATGGCTCGATCGATGAAGAAATTGACTTTGAAGATGATGCCGGTTTTGATTCTGATGTCAGAACCGCCTGGATCAGTGGTTCGTACAGAGTCGGTGATAATCATCGGCTGAAATTAACTTATATACCGATACGTAGAACAGCATTCAGACAGATAGATAAAGATATCATTGTTGACAATACCACTATCAAAGCAGGCGCTGTGATGGCATCAGAAGCCAACAATAATATCTTTGATATCAGTTATATTTACAGCGTCTATAAAAAACCAAATCTTGAAGTGGGCTTATCAGCCGGATTGTACTGGCTGAGTACCGACAGCACGATACTGGCTGCCGGCGAGATACAAGCCGAAGGTGATGACACACCGGTTTTTAAATCAGATTTTGAGTCCAAACAAAAACTGCAGGCACCCTTGCCATTATTCGGCATCAGTGCCGATTATGCAATAACACCTTCATGGCGAACACGAGCTGCATTTCGTTATTTGACCGTGACTGTCGATAACATAGAAGGTGAAATATTCACTGTCGATATCGGTACGGAATATTACTTCAATCGCAACTGGGGACTGGGGGCATCTCTCGAATATGTGGACCTGAACGTTGATATAACCGGTGTACTGCTAGCCAATTCTATAGGATGGTCATACGATGGTATTCAAATTTATGGTGTCTTCAAGTACTAACAGTCTATCCTGCTGATAATAAACTGGATGCAATAATTTAATCGTAAATACGCATAACTCCCTATTATTAGTTCAAGATCAGTTTTACCACGGAGGTCACGGAGAAAAACCTTTTCTTGTCTAAGTTCTTTCTTTTCTCCGTGAGCTCCGTGGTAAAATTGATTCTTCTTTCAGATACTGTTGCATCCGTTTAGTTAATGTCCTTTATCGCCTTCTCGCTAGCATCCTGCATGGCAGCAGACAAACCGGTCATGATGCGCCCCAACAACACCTGCATTTGTTTTTGCCGGTATATAAGCGTGTATTGTTTTATTTTCTCGAGGCTGCTGTTTGCAAACATATATTGATACGTCATCATCGTCGTGTATTTACTGGGCCGCAATAATAATCCATAAGTCGAACCGAGCAAATCAGTACCCGGAGCAGCTTGCTGTTTATTAATCGCATTATTAATTCTGTAAATAGAATCAATCGACAAGGCCTGTGTGGCGATATAAAACTCGGTGTCCGCCGTGGCATTATCGAATGCTTCATATAAACTCAAACGTTCTTTTTCGAGATTGCTATCTTCATGCAGCACCGCCAACTCCCTGATAGCTTCAATACCTTGTGGCGACCTGGCCTTGATTTTCAGCTTAATCAATTCGCTGGAGGCGGGTGAATCCAGCAGGCGCCTGATTGTCATCAAACGACTCACCTTGAACTGGGACTGCAGATCGGTGGATATAAAATCTAAAATTTTGTCGCGTGCAAAATACGTCTCCACTGCACGGCTTATCTTCTTGTTGTAATCACTGCGCTTGATGCCCTGCTCTTGCTGCTTTTGAACCAGGCCGTCCTGCATTGTTTTCGGAATATTATTCACCAGATCAGCAATACCCAAATCGTTCAGTATCGAAAGTGTGACTTTCTGTATATCAGCCTGCTGAGCTTCTGCCACCACACTGGCGTTGACGGCGAAAAATAACGCCGCAAATAACAAGCCACGACAGGCAAAGCGCGTCATTAATAATCGGTTTTGCCTGATTAGCCGATCAGCTCCAGACGATACCCATTGCTTGCCCATAATTGTTTTTATCATAATTAACAATATTAACTCTCTCCTCTATAAGTAAATTTGTAAAAATGACGTTGCCTCTACCCATCAACGCCGGTATTCGTCGCCAACTCAGGCCAAAACTCTGTCAGCGATATTATGACAAATAAATTAAATTAATATTAGCTTTATGTACCAAAAACTATACCGTAAAATGCCGCACTTTAGTTATTTGTACTTATATGGGATCAGGTTGAAAAATGCGCTCAATCATAATAATGATAACTCTAGGGCTGGCACTGTCGTGCAATACGGCTATGGCGTTAGATAATGAATTTTCGTTCGGGATTGCAACCGGCAGTGATTCCGGTGTCACGATTAAATACTGGACATCCGATACACATGCCATCGATCTTTTTGCCGAATGGTCTACCAGCAGCAGTAAATATACCTTCCAGGCAGATTACCTGACACATGATTTCAAAGCTTTTGAAGTGGAGCCCGGCTCATTACCCTTTTATTACGGCGTCGGTATCCGGGTTGAATCCAAGAAAGGCTCGAGTACAAAAACGGGTTTGCGCATCCCTCTGGGCATCAGCTATTTAATGGAAACTGCACCCATCGATTTTTTTGGGGAATTAGGGCCACGCATCGATGTTGCACCCGAAACGGATTTCGAGCTTGATATCATGCTGGGCATTCGCTATCGCATCATGCCCTGACCCGTAATGTGAATACTGCGTATTTCTCGTGTCGCAGACAATGGTAGCAACGTACTTTAGTTGGCCGGTCTGACCATTGATCTTGAAGCCATAAAAAATATCACGTTGTTATTGGCATTTTTCGGATTAAATTTAACCCCTACACGATAATTTTCTAAT
This sequence comes from Gammaproteobacteria bacterium, assembly GCA_030610155.1. Classification (GTDB taxonomy): domain Bacteria; phylum Pseudomonadota; class Gammaproteobacteria; order SG8-11; family SG8-11; genus JAADIM01. Next base: position 28,936 of record JAUWSG010000003.1, on the reverse strand, counting down.
TCTAATGTGTCGGATGATTTTGCATCCAGGCTACACCACATAACTTTGCCCTGAACGCTAATATTCCAGTCACCAGCCTTGAAGGTCAGATCGATAGAGGACCCCACCTCGAGTGGTGTCGATAACTCAATACCGGCGCCTGATACAGAAACATCATTTACAAACGTGTCATCGAAATGCTTATTCCCTGCGTCCAGCTCAAAACCACCTGAGATTTCCTCAAGTTGAATATTCTGTCTGGCAACGCCCCTTGATTCAGCAAACATATACTCCTCCCATATCTCCCATAAGATAATGTGTCTTGATTAATTTATTCGCATCAACCCCATGCGTAAACTGCACCCAATTCCTTGCGAATTTTATGCCATGCAGAGTCTTACACCTGGAGAAGACGGTCCAGATAACCCGGATAAATGTAACCTACTGTTATATCAGCTATTTATTCTTAGATTACGTGGGAGTCATGCCCAGGGCGATAGAAGTAAAGCGGGCATAAAATGTCTGCTAGAATTTAAACAGGCTCTCTTGCTTCAATATAAATACGTTTGCCCGGCCGAGATTCACGCTGCCGTCAAAAAAATGGCTAGTCCGGATATCAATTCATGATTTTTAACATACCGACAAGACAGAAGTTCAAACCTGGTCGTATTAACCAGGCAATTATTCTGGTGCTTTTATGCCTTGCCATCCCTGCTTCACTTGCCGCATCGCCAGCCAATCAAACACTGAAACAAGGTGTTTTTCTGGTTGCATCGGATCACCTGGCCGGCTCGAGCTTTGAAAAAACTGTCATTCTGGTCACGAAATACAGTAAATATGGGGCATTTGGTGTGGTCATCAACCGGCCATCCAGATTTACCATTCAGGATGTTTTTCCAACGATCAAATCAGCCAGGATACATGACAAGGTATTTCTCGGCGGGCCCGTTCACGCCTCTTCCTTTGTCTATCTAATGAATAAGTCAGATTCTAAAAACACTTTGCCGGTCATTGAGGGCATCCATCTGGGTGGCGGTCAAAAAAACCTCATACCCGTTTTGGAAAAAGCGCAGTCAAATGACGTTATTCGCGCCTATGCAGGTTACGCTGGCTGGGCGCCCGGCCAGCTGGATGCCGAACTTGCCCGGGGTGACTGGTTGATCGCTGAGGCTGACAAGGCATCCATTTTCGAAAATAACAACAACTTATGGAATCAATTGACACAAATATTGAAGGGGAAGTGGATATAAAACAGACATAACTGGCCTTTATCTTATGATTAGTATTGATTTACCGCAATAGCGCATATTTTAATGGAAATTTAACATAAATATTTATACACTGTGCGCTTAACATAATACTTTCAGTCAAGAAAGTGGTTATAATTCAAACAAATAGCGGATATTAATAATAATCATGCCTGACGTACAGCAACAAACCGCAAATTCATTTGGAATGATTGACCGTCGTTCAGACTCTGATCGACGCAATCGCTCAACTTCCCCCCTTAGCCGACATAGTCACAGTGGCGGCCGACGTCATGCCAGACGAGCCGACGACCATACAAGTGGCGGCTATTACATCGACTGGTATGAACCAAAATTACTACTGACGATTCTGGGCATCCTGATCCTTTGTCTGGCAGATTCATATATGACGCTCAAAATCATTGCCAGTGGCGGGGAAGAACTGAATGTAGTGATGGAGATGTTAATCAATGAGAGTGTCTTCGTGTTTATTCTCGGTAAATATTTAATGACCGCAGGCAGCCTGATTTTCCTGGTCGCACATCGTAATTTCAAAGTATTTCATCATCGATTTACAGTCTCCCATATTCTCTCTGGTTTACTGATGATTTATATCGTCTTGATTTTCTATGAAATTCACATTTTGCATTTCAATAACATCTTTCCATTGATATAGCATTTTTGAATTTCTTAATGTCGAATAAGCAAACAGGCAATCATCTTCCTTCTGCCCAATCCCGGGCATCTGCATTAGTAGATCTATTTTAAATTAACGCAGTATTCTCATCGCCATTTCAGACTCAGTCAAACACATTCCCTTTTTTTAAAAAAGGCCAGCTTACTGGTCAAGTACTGTCGTTAATAACGGTCCCTTATACCTTATAAATATTTTTATAAACAATATAATAATATTAGAAGACAAATATACAACTTGCCGATGAACATTATTATGGTAATCTAGTTATGGAAGCTACATAAAAATAATGTCTGCCCCGGATAATACGAGCAATCAACTCAAGCATTCCATTCCGGAGACACGAATTAACCCTTGTAATTGTAGCCTGTCCCGTAACGCTCAATCGGAGGTGATACATTTATGGTTGTATCTGGCAGTTCCTCTCCCCTTTTTCATCTTGCAAAAATAAGTTGAGGTGCGATACATGAAATTTCCTTTACTAATAACTTCACGTGATATCACATTAACAAAAGCAATTGAAACAACAATAAGAGAAAAAGCAGAAAAACTCGCAACATTCAGTGATCGTATTATCAATTGTCGGGTCGTCGTCTGTTCCCCAACCCGGCATCACCACAAAGGCAACACATTCAATATTAATATAAACATTAAAGTACCGAACACAGAAATCATCGTCAAAAGGGAGCCGCGAGAAGACTTGTACATTTCTATTCGGGATGCATTCGATGCCGCAAAACGTCAATTAAAAAACTACACCCGCAAGCAACGTGGCGAAGTAAAGCTGCATGACTTTCCCACCCATGCCATTATTCAGGATCTCAAACCAAACGAAGGCTATGGCTTTATTGTGACACATGAAGGCAGGGAAATTTATTTCCACCAGAACAGTGTTTTAAATAATCGTTTCGACAAACTCAAAGTGGGGACACCTGTTAAATACGTTGAAGAAACAGGTGATGAAGGCCCACAGGCAAGTAGTATTACCGCTATTTAACCCCGTTATTCAACCAGCCGCTTTTTCTTTAAATATAAAGTGGCTGGTTATATTTTACGTTCCGGTGTAGTCCTGTTGACAGCGCGTTCTCATATGGCACCGCATTTGTTCTCGCTACATTTGTTCTCGCTACAATGATTTAACTGCTTTTCTGCTTCCCTTTTAAAGTCTTGTATTTTTTCGCCGTAATATTAAAGGACACCTCTGATTTTATAGTGTTTTTAAGCTACGAGATAAAATCAAAAATAATCATAAATACAACCAGGGACAATAAATGGACGCCGATCAAATAACAATCATCACTCGTTTATTACTGGCGTTACTTATTGGTGGCATTATTGGCCTGGAAAGGACATATCATGGCCGGCCTGCCGGATTTCGAACACACTCCCTGGTCTGCCTCTCTTCAAGCCTGTTGATGTTGTTCACTGTATTCCAGTGGAAACTCATTCCGGATGTGCCTATCGATACAATCCGCATTGATCCGACCAGAATGGCCCAGGGCATTATGACCGGCATTGGCTTTCTGGGTGCCGGCGTCATCATGAAAGAACAACTCGCGGTCAGAGGTTTGACAACAGCTGCGTCAATCTGGATGACCGCATCGATTGGCATAGCCGTCGGCATGGGATTTTTCTTCGCTGCCGCGATTGCCGGAGTGATCACACTGGGCACACTGGCTGTGTTCCATAGAATCGAATCTATCATGCCTAATATCAGTTATGGCAAGCTGACTGTTCGCATGCCCAGAGAGAATTATTTAAATGAGAACCAGATAAAAAAAATAATAGAAGAACATGCTATTAAATCTTTTCCACCCAGCTTTACGCTGAACTCTGACGGAAAAATGTTTGAATACAAAATGACAATTAGCACTAAAGATGCAACAAAATTCAGCGAACTGGCTGAAACATTAAGAAGCAAGGAAAACATCCACGAATTCAGTGTTATTCCCATCGGCACATAAAGATTTATACGCCTGCACCTGATCACCCACCCACCTGGTAAAACGCTACACAGCCTGCTTGATAAACCCTACTTTTATTACTATATAAAAAATAAAAAAGGTCATAAAAATAACGCATGATCTTTATATAAATAGATCTGGACTATAATTATTAGAAGATCTTTTTATTTCCGGGATCCCGGACCTGAGTTTATGCAGTCCTGTAATAACCATGACTGTTGCTCAACTATAATTTACAAATTGCGACCACCCTATATGATGCGGCATACCAATAAATCATATGTACAGCCATTAATTATAAATTTTCAATCCATAAACAAACCGCCGCAAAAATGAATTTTTTTATTTTAAAAAATACCGTAGAAGTATTGACAATATAAGAATATAGGCGGATTCTCATATTTAGGTTTTAATTGTAGTTTGATGTTTGCCTGTCTTTCATTATAAGTTTTTAATAATTAAACAACATGAACTTTCGGGAGGGAATGACTGTGGCCAGCACAGATCTGGAACAAAAGTATAATTTCGAAATAGTCAGATGGTTTTCCGTCGCTTCCGTTATCTACCTGGTGGTCGGCACCTTTGTCGGCGCTTATGCCGCGGCCGAACTGGCCTGGCCCGCCCTTAATTTTGATAGCCCGTATCTGAGCTTTGGTCGCATACGACCACTACATACCAATGCTGTGATTTTTGCCTTTGGTGGCTGTGTTTTAATGGCCACCGCTTTCTATAGTGTGCAACGAACATGCGGTGTGAGGCTCTGGAGCGACAAGATGGCATGGTTTACCTTCTGGGGCTGGAACCTGATCATTGTCCTTGCGGTCATTACCCTGCCATTAGGTTTCACCCAGGGCAAAGAATATGCCGAGCTGGAATGGCCCATCGACATACTGATCGCCATTGTATGGATAAGCTACACCTTTAATTTCATCATGACGATTGCCACTCGCAAAAGTTCCCATATCTATGTGTCTAACTGGTTCTTTCTGGGCATGATGGTCATGATTACCTACCTGCATGTTGTCAACAGTCTGGCCATCCCGGTTGAGCTTTTTAAATCTTATTCCATCTTCTCCAGCGTGCAGGATGCGATGATTCAATGGTGGTGGGGCCACAATGCGGTGGGCTTTTATCTCACGGCGGGTTTCCTCGGTATCATGTACTATTTTGTTCCCAAACAGGCAGACCGGCCTATTTTTTCATATCGACTGTCAGTATTGCATTTCTGGTCCCTGATGTTCGGTTATGTCTGGCTCGGTTCGCATCATTTGCACTACACCGCCTTACCTGACTGGGCCGGCTCACTGGGTGCCGCCATTTCGATCGCGATGATCGTGCCTTCCTGGGGTGGTGCGGTAAATGGCATGCTCACCTTAAGTGGCGCCTGGGACAAATTACGTACCGACTATGTCTTGCGCTTCCTCATCATATCGCTGGCCTTCTACGCCATGTCGACCTTCGAAGGCCCGATCATGTCGATTAGAGTCGTCAATGCACTGTCCCATTATACCGACTGGACCATTGGCCATGTTCATTCAGGCGCGCTGGGCTGGGTCGGGATGGTCGCGGCAGGCGCGCTGTATCATCTGGTGACCCGCTTGTGGAAAACAGAAATGTATTCCGTCAAGCTGGTTAATATGCATTTCTGGATGGCCACGATTGGCATCGTCATTTACATCGTTGCCATGTGGATATCGGGCATTATGCAGGCCTTGATGTGGCGCGACTATGATGAGTTTGGCGCGTTGACATACACATTTGCCGAGTCAGTTGCCGCGATGCACCCATATTACGTCATGCGTTTTGTTGGTGGCTTCATCTATTCGCTCGGTGGCCTGGTCATGCTCTATAACGTGATCATGACGATTCGCCAGGCAGGTACTGAACCGCGCATCAGCGCCGAACCGGTAAAGGCGTAGGGAGAGAAAAATGGCTGACAAAATTTATTCAACAAAATTTCAGGACAAACTGGAACGTAACGTCTGGGCCTTGTTACTGATGCTCTTGTTAATCCTCTCGGTAGGCGGCATCGTTGAGATTGTCCCACTGTATTATCTGGACGATACGATGGAACATAACGCCCGACCGGAAATTCTCTGGCAACAAAAAGAAGGACAGACATTGGCAAACTGGAAGCCCGGTGATGGTATTCGTCCTTACACCGGCCTGGAGCTGATGGGTCGTAATGTTTATATCCGGGAAGGTTGTTATCTGTGCCACTCACAAATGATCCGGCCGTTCCGGGACGAAAAAGAACGTTATGGACATTATTCATTGGCAACCGAGTCTATCTATGACCACCCGTTCCAGTGGGGCTCCAAACGTACCGGACCTGACCTCGCGCGCGTTGGTGGAAAATACTCTGATGAATGGCATATCAAACACATGATAGCGCCCCGCTCCGTGGTGCCGGAATCTGTGATGCCCAATTATCCCTGGTTACTGGAAAACGTACTCGATGGCGCAATGGTCAAACGCCATATGAAAGCCATGAAAACTGTCGGCGTGCCTTATACCGATGCCGATATTGATGCCAGCTCCGCAGCAGCGGACGGTAAAACTGAAATGGATGCCATGGTAGCTTATTTGCAAATACTCGGCACCATGGCCAAACTCGATTACGGGATCGTATACCGTGAATAGTATCAAAGAATATTTTCAAACAGACTGGGCATCCATGACATTGCATGACTGGCTCGGCCTTGGCATTACCATCGTCGTCTTCATTGTGATGATCGCGATTTATTCCTACATCTTCCATCCTGCTAACAAGAAACGGCTTGAAGCCATGCGTAACATTCCTTTCGATGAAGACCGTGTCAACACGGAGGATAAAAAATGAGTGATAATAAAAACAGCACTGATGCGCCCGATACAGGACATGTATGGGACGACAATCTGCGCGAGTTAACCAATCAACCACCGAGATGGTGGATAATCACTTTTTATCTGGGCGCCGTCTTTATTATTGGCTACCTTGTACTTTATCCTTCAATTCCCCTTGTAAACGGATCAACCAAAGGCGTGCTGGGATGGACCCAAATGAAACGCCTGCAGGCAAGCGTCGAAGAACTCGACGCCATACGCAAACCATTTGAAGACAAACTCAAAGGCATGTCTGCCCAGGCCGTACTCGATGACCGGGAGCTGTCCAATTATGTTGTACGATCTGCCAAAGTCCTGTTTGGTGACCGCTGCGCGGCTTGCCATGGAACGGGCGGCGCCGGTAACCCCGGTTACCCGATACTGGCCGATGATGACTGGTTATATGGCGGCAATATTGACACTATCCAGCAAACTATCACTAACGGCCGCACGGGTTTAATGCCCGCCTTTAAAGACAATGTATCAGAACAGGAACTCGATGACCTGGCCAAACATATACTGGCATTAAGCCAGGGCAGTGAACATGCGGCTGGCAAAGAATTATATAACAGTAAAGGCTGTTTTGGTTGCCATGGCATGGAAGCCAAAGGTGTAGAAATGATGGGTGGCGCAAATTTTACTGATACCATCTGGCGCTTCGCTCCCGGCACGGAAGAAAGCATTAAGTATACGATCACAAATGGTGTTAATGCACCGGGCAATGACGCGACACGTATCGCCATCATGCCTGTATTCAAGGAGCAGTTAACTGAAACAGAAATTAAAAAATTAGCTGTTTATGTGCACAAACTGGGCGGCGGCCAATAAAGCGGCCGACCTTCAACAGAGGAGATAAATTATGGATGCAGTCGTCTGGGGTTCTCTTCTCGCAGTGGGCATCACAATCGTCATTGTTGTTGTTCTGGCCGTTCGAATTGGCTACCTCATCAATCACACCCACTCCGAAGACTAGTCCTCTGGTAAACAGGGATAAATAATAGCCTGGTGAGTGATCAAACCGAACAGGACAATCAAGACCTGGAAGCGCTCTACCGCGAAGCGGAATACTGGCACGTCAATCTTGGCGATAAAACAATTCACGCCAAACGTATGCCAGGGTTTTTTCGTAGTCTGAAATGGGTCTCGATGCTGGTCTGGCTACCCTTCTTCCTTGGGCCTTACCTGCGCTGGGGAGATCGACAAGCCATATTGTGGGACATTCCCAATCGTCAATTCCATATCTTTGGCATCACCATTCTACCGCAAGACATCTGGATGCTGGCATTGGTGCTGTTATTTTTCGCCCTGCTATTGGCGGCCGTTACCTCTGTTGCCGGCCGCGTTTATTGTGGTTATTTTTGTTTTCAAACTGTGTGGACCGATATTTTCACCTGGATTGAAGAAAAACTGGAAGGCCACCCCGGGAAACGCAAGAAAATGGATGAAGCACCCTGGACTTTCAGTAAAATTCGCACAAAATTTCTGAAACATTTTTTCTGGATACTCATCGGCATATTGACCGGCATCAGTTTCACCGCCTGGTTTACCGATGCTTATCAGCTCTGGATTGACTATTTTACACTACAAGCCACACTGGCCGAATGGGCGCCTGTCGGTGTCTTTGCATTCTTCACTCATCTGTTTGCCGGCCACATGCGTGAACAGGTCTGTTTCTGGCTTTGTCCCTATGCGCGTATACAGGGGGTCATGGTTGATAGTGAAACTGTTTTACCGACCTATGACTTCCGACGCGGTGAACCACGCGGAAAATTAAAAAAAACCAGCCAGAGTGATGTTACAGATAAGGGCGACTGCATTGACTGCAAACAATGTGTCGCTGTCTGTCCCACCGGGATTGATATTCGCAACGGCCAACAGGAAGGCTGCATTACATGCGCATTGTGCCTGGATGCCTGCGATGCTGTTATGGACAAAATAAAACGACCACATGGATTGATAAAATACACTTCACTGGATGAGATGCAGGGAAAACCTGAAGTGACACTTTACAAACGGCCACGTGTCATCGTCTATTCCAGCATCATGATATTGGCCGTGGCAGGCATCATTTACGGCCTGTCAACACTCGCGACACTTGAACTAAAGGTACTTCATGAACGCCAACCTTTGTTTGTCATGCGCAGTGATGGCTCAGTACAAAACAAATACGTACTTAAAATTCTCAACAAAACCAAAAATGATATAATGGTGAAATTGACCGTCGCCGGCCATAATGACATACAAATGATCGGTGCAGAGAAACCACTGGAAGCCCCGGAAAAGCGGGTAACTGCCTACACGATCTTTCTACGCATCCCGGGAGATAAACTATTACAGGAAACACTGCCGGTCACATTGCGCATAGAATACACCCTGAACCCGGAATTTTACTCCGAGTATAAAAGCATATTCTTTGGGCCGAAAAAATAACTTGATCAGGATATCGTCATGAATATGATTCAGCATTTCAACCAGATAAAAAACCGTTACTCCCAGGATAATCGCCAGGCAATGCGTAATCCCTGGGTCATAGGCTGGATTGCGATAATTGCAACATTTCTAATAGTCAATGCGGGTCTCGTTTTTCTGTCACTGACAAACAGTCCCGGACTGGTGACAGAAGATTACTATGAACAGGGCCGCAAGTATGAGAGAAACGCCATCAGACTGCTGAGTAAACGTAACAGCCTCACATGGGACACCAAACTGTATATACCGGAAATAATCACGAGCCACACCCTGGACATCTATCGGTTCAGTGCAACAGACATACGCGGCCTGCCTGTTAAAAATGCCAACGTGACACTTGTCGCTTACCGCCCTTCTGATGCCAATGCTGACTTTACTGTCCCATTTCAACAAATCGCCCCTGGACTATATCAAGCAAAAGCCAGTTTCTCCTTGCCGGGCATATGGGACATTAACATCAAGGTGCAACGTGATGACGACCAGTATGAGCTAAGCCAGCGTATAATGGTCAAACGACGTTAACAATATGAGTTCAGTGCAACCATTGGATGACAACTATATCAATCGCGATCATATCGCGGAAAGTTGTTTTCATTGCAGCCTGCCTGTACCGGCAAACAGCGACTTTGAACAAATCATCGACGGGGACAGCAGATCATTTTGCTGCCCGGCATGCCAGATGGTGTGTTCCGCCATTTACGATGCAGGACTGGAAGGTTTCTACCAACGCACACCCGCAGACGGAAAACTTGCACCTCCACCAGAAACCCCGAAGAACCTGGCGCTCTATGATCTTGATGAGGTACAGGAAGAATTTGTATCATCATTGGCCCGGGAACGTGAAATCCACTTATTGGTAGAAGGCATTCATTGTGCGGCCTGTGTCTGGCTGATCGAACGTTCACTGGGGAAAATGCAGGGAGTACTTGATGCGCGGGTCAATCTTTCGGGGAAACGCCTCTTATTACGCTGGGACAACCAGCTAACCAAACTGTCCCATATTCTCTCACAACTAAGCAATATCGGTTATGCTGCCATACCATATGATCCGGAAGTAGCGGAGGGAAAACTTAAAAAACAAAATCGTGCTTTATTGTTCCGCATGGCCTTTGCCGGGTTCGCCATGATGAATCTGCTATGGATTTCAATCGCCCTTTATAGTGGTGCAGCAGACAGTGAATACCGCAGTCTGTTTCACTGGGTGGGGTTCATGCTCGCCACGCCCACTTTGCTTTATTCCGGGTACCCTTTTTTGCATGGCGCATGGACCGGACTGCGACGGCTACATCTGACCATGGACCTACCCATTGCCATTGGCGCGACGGTAACCTACCTGTATTCGCTTAACATTACACTCACACAATCCACAACCGGTGAGGTCTATTACGATACCGTTGTTAATTTCCTTTTCGTCATCCTGGTTGGCCGCTATCTGGAAGCCATGTCCAAACGCCAGGCCATTGCATCCACTCAACGATTACTCGACCTGCAGCCACGTGGCGCAATAGTACTGCGCGATAACAAGGAAATCTTGCTGCCTGTTCGTGCAGTGAAAAATAATGACATTGTATTGGTCAAACCTGGCGAGCATGTCCCTGTCGATGGCATTATTCTGGATGGGCATAGCACGATTGATGAATCCATGCTCAGCGGTGAATCTACACCTGTCAGCAAAAACCACAATGACAAAGTCTTCGCCGGCACAATCAACAACGATAGCCCGCTCACTGTCCAGGTAAAAGGCATATTACGCAATACCTCACTGGGCCGCATTATCCACCTGGTCGAAGATGCGCAGGCTTCAAAAGCCCCCGTACAATGTATCGCAGACCGGGTTGTTCCATGGTTTGTCGCCATAACACTTTTGCTGGCGACATTTACGTTCATGTTCTGGATAAACACCGACTTTGAAATAGCGCTAATGGCTGCAACTGCGGTTTTGATTATCACTTGCCCCTGCGCATTCGGGCTGGCCACCCCCATGGCCATTGCATCCGCTTCCGGCCTGGGCGCAAGACACGGTATTCTTGTGAAGAGTGGTGGCGTACTGGAATCACTTTCACAAATAGATCATTTTGTATTTGATAAGACCGGCACTCTTACCGAGGGCCGCATGCAGGTAAATAATATTATTACGGCAGACGGAATTGATGAAGATGAACTTATTAGCTTCGCTGCCGCGATTGAAAAATATTCCGAACATAATATTGCCAGGGCCATTATCGAAAAAGCAACATCACGAGAGCTGAATCTACCTGCTGCCAAAAATGTCTCAAACAAACCAGGTCATGGCATCACAGGAAAAGTCAACGATACTCACATTGTGATTGGTACGTCTCTGTGGTTAAAGCAAAACAACATAATACCCAACCAGGATTTTGAAGAACAAAGCTTGTTATGGGAACGCGAAGGCACCACCTGCGTACATATTGCGATAGAGGGTCGCGAGGCGGGGCTTATCGCCATCGCGGACCGGCTACGGCCAGGGGCAAAAGCATTGATCGACGCATTAAAATCCAGCGGAATTCGCACCACTTTACTCAGCGGAGATCGCAAGCCAGTCGTGAAAGCCATTGCAGAGCAACTGGGCGGCATGGAAACAATTGCGGAAGTGTTGCCGGAGGATAAAGAACGTATTATACGGCAGCTACAAAAAAATAACGAAAAAGTGGCAATGGTCGGAGATGGCGTCAATGATGCACCAGCCCTGGTGCGTGCTGATGTAGGCATCGCACTCGGTTCCGGTACCGATATATCATGTGACAGCGCCGACATTATATTAATGAGCAATGAATTAAATAAAGTGCTATTGGCAACAAAATTATCACAACGCACACTCAAAACCATACGACAAAACATCGGTATATCCATTACCTATAACATTATTATGGTACCTCTGGCCATCGCGGCCTTGATTACACCGCTGGTTGCAGCCATTTCCATGCCTGTCAGCTCCTTACTGGTCATCGCCAATGCCGGTCGAATACGGACACTATTTAAAAAAGAAACACCCGGCAACAATCATCAGGACAATAAATGGAAGTAATTTATCTCCTTATCCCCGGCATGATTTTTCTTGGGCTGGTAATGGTAGGCATTCTGGTCTGGGCCATCAAAAATGGTCAATATGAAGACATGGACGGCGATGCCAGTCGTATCTTGATGGATGATGATGACCCCCTGCTCCCTGGTGAGGCAAAGAAGGACAATAAAGAAAAAAAAGAACCCGGAAAAAACTGGCCTGATGCCGAGCCTTAATTTTCAGATGTGGTCCGTTGAGTCAACGGCAAGGACAGAGTAGAAAATAATTCAGGCGATGTATATTGAAATACGGCCGTGCCATTTTTATTTAAAGCGATATCCAGACCCAGATCAGGGTATAACCAGTGGGTCATTTCTGTTTCGGTTTCTTTCAGTTTCTCTTGCGGCTCACCAAAACGCTTTCTTATCAAGGCTTCATCCAGACGGGTATAAGGAAGATAAGTGATATTCATGATGGGTGTGTTACGGACTACAGCAATATCCTGTTGTTGCAACGCAACTTTCCTGACACCACTCCCAAGCGTGCTTATACGAGTACCTCGCTCATACATGGATTCAAGTTGTTGCCGGGACAAATCTGCAACCATAATCATTTTTGCACTGAGGCCGCCGAGAATGACTTTATCAAAATACGCCTCAACGACATATTCTCCCTCGTTTGTCGCGAACAAACTGACCTTTGCCCCGGAGTTTAATTGTTGCTCTGCCTGTTGTAACGTACTCTGGCCAGGTGTCACACCAAACACCTTTGTTAAGCCCTGCGCCGTCCGCTCAACTTGCCAGGGTAATGTCTGCTTCTGTATTACATCATCAACAGGGATTAATATCCCCACTGCGATGGCAATGATGCTAAAAACAATAATGCCGGCAATTATTTTCAAGTCCATTAGTTATCAGTTACTTCGCAGCAGGATAGTCATGATATTGTACCCTCAGTCGGGCCTAACTATAAATAATTCTGAACATTTAAAACAACATGAATGATCCCATCACTTTAACCTCTGCATTTATCATAGGTTTGCTGGGTGGCGTCCATTGTATTGGTATGTGCGGTGGTATTATGAACGCCTTGAGCTTCGCAATCCCCGCTGATCAAAAATCCTCGACACAAGTCACTTCCATTCTTTTGTTATATAACCTGGGCCGAATTCTCAGCTACAGTATCGCCGGCGCGCTGATCGGTAGTCTTGGTTGGTGGTTACAAGGCAGCACGCCATTAGCAGGGCCGTCCTTACGAATTTTTGCCGGATTGATGTTAATTGCTATGGGTTTGTACCTGGCTGGCTGGTGGCGAGGCCTGGCAATGCTGGAAAAACTCGGAGGAAAACTATGGCAACGAATACAACCCGTCAGTAAAAAATTGATGCCAGTCACTCGCAGCTGGCAAGCATTAATACTAGGCGCGGTATGGGGCTGGTTGCCGTGTGGCCTGGTTTATAGCACGCTGACCCTGGCGGCCACCTCTGGCAACTGGCAACAATCAGCTTTAGTGATGGCCTGTTTTGGTTTGGGCACATTGCCGGTCATGATGTTAACGGGTACATTCGCACATCAGGTTAAAAGCTGGATTCAGAAAAAGACAATACGTGTGTTGGCTGCGCTAATGATTATCGGTTTCGGAATCTGGACAATGGCACCGCCTATTCTGCACGGCAAACATGAGCATGCACAATCCCACCCACCAGCGTCAACAAATAGTCACGACCACCAGCACTAGGCAAACCTGCTGGTCGAGTTCCCGCGCTTAAAAAAACACCATAAGTGCTCATTTTTTTGCAGCAATATATACTCTAAATATATTAGCCGCGCGATCTATATCTATTTGTTATATCAATTCAGGCGCCATAGTTTCCTCTTATCTTTAAATCATTATCTTTGTGGTTTGTGAATAAAATTTTTAAAGTTATAATGAGCCTGAGGGTAACTTTAAATTAGATCACAACCGGGTAAGTGACCATAATGACAACACAAAAACCTATTGTTAATGCATGGTATGTAAACCAGACTGGCAAGCTGGTGAAAGTACGAATGCTGGATTACGAGTCAGGGAAACTGGATAAAGTGCTTATCGAATACCTTGAAGGGAATACTATTTTGATCGGCATCCAGGACTGGCACAAGCTGGATCTCCATATTCATGCGTGGATGCCTATGGACAACAAGAACGTTAAAGAAAAATAAATATTTTTGTTTCTTGTTATTAGTGTTCCGCAGTTTTATAAAGCTATACCGCCTGGCTCTCAGCCAGCGCTTTACCCTATTCCACGGTAACGGACTTCGCCAGATTTCGCGGTTGATCAATATCAGTGCCCTTCAAAACGGCAACGTGATAAGACAGCAACTGTAACGGTATCGTATGAATAATCGGTGACACGGCATCTTCTACCGGCGCCATTTCCAGCACCTGAACATTCTCAGTCGCTTTTACATCGACATCAGTATCTGCAAATACAATAAGCTTGCCGCCACGTGCACTCACTTCCTGCAAATTTGATTTTAATTTTTCCAGTAATTCATTATTAGGTGCAACTGCGATAACAGGCATATCTTCATCCACCAGGGCAAGCGGCCCATGTTTTAGTTCACCAGCAGGATAGGCCTCTGCATGAATATAGGAGATTTCCTTTAACTTTAACGCGCCTTCCATCGCGACAGGATAATGGGTGCCGCGACCAAGAAACAAAGCATGATGTTTATTGGCAAACTGCTCGGAGATCGCTTTTATCTTCTCATCCAGTTTTAATACTTCATCAATTTTTCTGGGTATCGATAATAACTGCTTTACCAGATCTGCTTCGGTATCAGCATCCAGATTATGACGCCGACCCAGTACAATAACCAGTAGCATCAACGCAACCAATTGCGTGGTGAATGCCTTGGTTGATGCCACGCCTATTTCGGGGCCGGCATGGGTCATCAATGTTAAATCAGACTCCCTGACCAATGAACTTTCGGGTACATTACAAATTGCCAATGAATGACCAAACCCCAGACGCTTGGCTTCGCGTAAACCCGCCAATGTATCCGCCGTTTCACCTGACTGCGAAATCGTCACTATCAGGGAATTTTTTCTTACAATCGGCTTCCTATAACGAAACTCACTGGCCACTTCAACACTACAGGGAATACCGGCAAGCGATTCCAGCCAATATTTGGCAATCAGTCCGGAATGATAACTGGTACCACACGCGATAATATGAACACCTTGCACCTTATCAAAAATTTCCCCGGCTTTTGTGCCAAATGCTTCTTCCAGCACACGACCACGACTCACCCGGCCTTCAAGCGTGTCGGTTACCGCATTGGGCTGTTCAAATATTTCTTTCAGCATATAATGCCGATAATGACCTTTGTCAGCCGCATCCGCAGACAATTTACTTTCTGTTACAGGCCGTTCGACAGGCTTTCCATCCGCATCAAAAATTTTGTAACTGTCAGTTGTAATGTCCGCGACATCACCATCTTCAAGGAAAATAAAACGACGCGTCACCGGCAACAATGCAGCAACATCTGACGCGATAAAATAGCCCTCATCACTAATGCCAATTACCAAAGGACTGCCACTACGTGCTGCAATGAGTCGACCAGGCTCCTTCACGCTGATGATGCCAAGCGCGTAGGCCCCTTCGAGGTTTTTCAGTGTTTCCAGTACCGCATCATATAAAGGCAGGTCTTTATCAACATGCCAGGCATACACTTCGTGGGCAATAACTTCTGTGTCTGTACCAGAGGTAAATTTAAATCCGGCCTTTTGTTGCTGCTCGCGTAATTGTTCGTGATTTTCAATGATGCCGTTGTGCACTACTGACACTGTATTTTTGCAAACATGAGGATGCGCATTAACTTCATTCGGTTCACCATGCGTGGCCCATCTTGTGTGGGCAATTCCCAGGTTACCCGAAACCGCGTCTGAAATTCTGCTTTCCAGCTCCACGACCTTGCCTTTGGTACGTATGCGCTCCAAAACATTTTTTTGATTTAATATAGCAATGCCGGCAGAATCATAACCGCGATATTCGAGGCGTTTCAACCCGTCAACCAGAACAGGCACAACATTGTATTTTGCCACTGCACCAACAATACCGCACATTATTTCATACCTCTTGTTTCTATAAATCGAGCACTGAATTGAGCATAAACCATACTGACTTTACTTTTTCTTCCTGGGACGCTGCCAGCCTTTAATAGACACTTGCTTACTGCGACTCAATGTTAACTCCCCGGCAAGCACTTCTTTTGTAATGGTGGACCCTGCCCCTATCGTCGCACCATCACCAATTTCGACTGGCGCGATAAATTGCGTATCTGAACCAACAAATACATCGTTACCAATTTTTGTCTGGTGTTTATTAGCACCGTCATAATTACAGGTAATGGTACCGGCACCAATATTAACTTTGGATCCCATCGTGGTATCACCAATATAACTCAGGTGGTTAATCTTGGAGCCCTTGTCGATTTGAGATTTTTTAACTTCTACGAAGTTACCAATATGAACATTTTCTTCCAGCCTGGTCTCCGGCCTGATCCTGGCAAAGGGCCCGATTTGACAGGCCGCACCGATGTTGGCATCTTCAATCACACAATAATCTTTAATGGTAACGTCATCGCCCACCACAACATCGCGCAATATCGAACCCGCGCCCACACTTACCCGGTTGCCAAGTTTTACTGTACCTTCAAATATGACATTAACATCAATCTCGACATCTTTGCCGGCGGTGACATCGCCTCGAATATCCACGCGGCGCGGGTCACGCAAGGTCACACCCTGACGCATTAATTTTTCAGCTTGATCCATTTGATATTCTCTTTCCATCTCTGCTAACTGTACCTTGTCATTAATCCCCATTACTTCTGCTATTTTATCAACAGACGTTGTATTAATGTCAGTATTGTCCTGCACAGACAAGGCAATTATATCTGTTAAATAATATTCACCCTGAGCATTTTTATTGTCCAGCTTTTCCAGCCAGCCGGCCAACTTGTTCCTTCCAACAGCCAAAAGACCGGTATTGATTTCATTGATCTGCCGTTCATCTTCTGAGGCGTCTTTATGCTCGACGATTCTGAGCACCTTGTTCGATTCATCTCGCACAATACGACCATAACCGGTCGGGTCGTCCAGTTTTGCCGTCAGCAGACCCAGAGAATCTTTCCCGGCCGCAGCAATCAATTCGACCAGCGTCTCTTTGCTGATCAGCGGCACATCACCATATAAAACCAGGACAATATCTTCCGCCTGGATGGACGGAATGGCTTGCGCAACCGCATGTCCGGTACCTAATTGCTCGGCTTGCTCTATCCAGTTTACCGGTAAATGCGCCAGGGTTTGCGGGACACGTTCACCACCATGCCCATAAACGACAGAAATAGAACCCGCGCCCAACTGTTGTGCCGTGTCGATAACGTGTTCCAGAATCGATTTATTGGCAATACGATGCAGCACTTTGGGTAAATCGGATTTCATCCGGGTGCCCTGTCCTGCTGCCAAAATAACAACTGTCAGATTATTTGTCATAGAAATCAAGATTGTAGTTATGTTACTCATTCACCTGAAAACATCATTTCACCGCAAAGGCGCAAAGAACGCAAAGAAATTCATTATTACTAAAAAAACTTTGCGTTCTTGTCGCTCCGCACATCCATGTGCTCTCGCGACATAAGAACTTCCCTGTTCAAATGCGCCTTTGCGGTGAATATATTGCTGAATCAAGTTTATCGGCATAATAATATCAATATTAAAGAAATAAAAAAGGGCAGTAAAAACTGCCCTTCGTTAGGAATATTGTTAAAAACCAGCCATTAACGGCCCAACTTTTTCCTGATACCTTGAATTGCTCTTAACTGGGCAACCGCCTGGGCCAGTTCAACCTCGGCCGCCGCGTAGTCCACTTCGCCCTTACGATCTTTCATGGCCTGTTCAGCGCGTTCTTTGGCTTCCACCGCAGCCGCTTCATCCAGATCGCTGGCCCGTACTGCCGTGTCCGATAGAATGGTGATGGAATTTGGTTGAACTTCCAGCATACCGCCAGAGACGTAGAAAGTTTCTTCCTCGTCACCTGGTAAAACCACTCTGACTTCGCCCGGTTTTAGCTTGGTGAGCAAAGGCGTATGTCTGGGCATAATACCCAGCTCACCCATTTCACCCGGTGCAAAAACCATTTCAGCCAAACCTGAAAATATTTCAGATTCTGCACTTACTATGTCAACATGAACTGTCATCGCCATATTCTTGTTCCCATTAATCTATTCAGGAAATCTCTACTGCATTGCCTTGGCGCGTTCAACAGCCTCTTCAATACCACCGACCATATAGAATGCCTGTTCCGGCAAATTATCATAGTCACCATCGAGAATACCCTTGAATCCGGCAAGCGTCTCTTTCAATGATACGAATTTTCCCGGTGAACCGGTAAATACTTCCGCAACGAAGAAAGGTTGTGACAAAAAGCGTTGAATTTTACGTGCCCGGGCAACGACCTGTCTGTCTTCTTCAGACAATTCATCCATACCCAGAATAGCAATAATATCTTTTAATTCTTTATAACGTTGCAAAACACCCTGAACAGCACGAGCAACATCATAATGTTCCTGGCCAACCATCAACGGATCAAGCTGACGACTGGTTGAATCAAGCGGATCTACCGCAGGATAAATGCCCAGCTCAGCAATCTGACGTGACAATACGACCGTTGCATCAAGGTGAGCAAACGTGGTGGCAGGTGAAGGGTCAGTCAAGTCATCCGCAGGTACATAAACGGCCTGAATGGACGTAATGGAACCGGTTTTGGTAGACGTAATTCGTTCCTGCAAAGCACCCATTTCTTCCGCCAGTGTTGGCTGATAACCTACCGCAGAAGGCATACGACCCAACAGTGCTGATACCTCTGTGCCCGCCAGGGTATAACGATAAATATTATCGATAAACAATAAGACATCACGGCCTTCTTCACGGAAAAATTCCGCCATGGTCAAACCAGTCAAGGCAACACGTAAACGGTTACCTGGTGGTTCATTCATCTGCCCATAAACCAGAGATACCTTATCAATAACGTTTGAGTCGGTCATTTCATGATAGAAGTCATTACCTTCTCGTGTACGTTCCCCAACACCCGCGAATACCGAGAAACCACTATGCTCGATCGCGATGTTACGAATTAATTCCATCATGTTAACGGTCTTGCCTACACCGGCACCACCGAACAGACCTACTTTACCACCCTTGGCAAAGGGACAAACCAGGTCGATAACTTTAATGCCTGTTTCCAGAATTTCTGCACTCGCCGCCTGCTCTTCATATGAAGGCGCTTCACGGTGAATTGCCCAACGCTCTTCTTCACCAATCGGGCCTTTTTCGTCAATCGGTGCGCCCAACACATCCATGATACGCCCCAGCGTTTTCTTGCCAACTGGAACAGATATCGGTAAACCGGTGTTGGTAACGGACATTTCCCGTTTCAAGCCATCAGTCACGCCCATCGCAATAGTACGCACAACGCCATCACCCAATTGCTGCTGTACTTCTAATGTCGTTTCAACTTCGCCGATCATTAAAGCATCATAGATTTTTGGCATTGCGTCCCGCGGAAATTCCACGTCAACAACCGCGCCGATAATTTGTGTTATTCTGCCCGCATCCATATTTCTTCCTCTTCTAAAAATATTAAATTCTTAAACTGGCTCTAGCCTGTAGTTAACAACCTGTAGTTAACAACCTGTAGTTAACAAAAGTAGTTAGCAAAAACTTTTAACCTACATTAATTAGCGTAGCCCGTGTTGCCGGCATCGCCATCGCCGTTCTATTCAGCGCTATACTGCTGCTGCACCTGCAACGATTTCTGACAATTCCTGGGTAATTGCTGCCTGTCTTGCCTTGTTGTACACAAGCTGCAGATCTCCAATCAGGTCACCGGCATTATCAGAAGCGCTCTTCATCGCAACCATACGCGCAGCCATTTCACAGGCAAAATTCTCTACAACACCCTGATAAACCAAAGACTCGATATAACGCATCAGCAAGCCATCCAGAACTTCTTTCGCTTCTGGTTCATAAATATAGTCCCAGTGATGCTTCAGCTCATCATCCGCTTCTTCACTATGAATTGGCAGCAGTTGCTCAACTTCAGGATTTTGCGTCATGGTGTTCACAAATTCATTGTAAACAATATACAGTCGATCAATTTCGCCTTTATCAAACGCATCCAGCATGACCTTGACCGTACCAATCAGGTCTTCTGCGCGAGGAGCATCACCCAAATGAGTTGCCTGCGCGACCATATTGGCGTTAAAACGATTAAAAAAAGTCGTTGCTTTTTGTCCGATGGCGCACAAATCAATTTCAATACTTTTTTCCTGCCACTCTTTCATTGCCCTGACAGATTTTTTGAACAAGTTTGAGTTCAGGCCACCACACAAACCACGATCCGATGCAATCACAATAAAACCGACGCGCTTCACTTCTCGATCTATGAGATAAGGATGTTTGTATTCAGGATGAGCATGCGCCAGATGGCGAATAACATTACGGATTTTCTCTGCATAAGGCCTTGCAGCGCTCATGCGTTCCTGGGCCTTGCGCATTTTACTGGCCGCGACCATTTCCATCGCACGCGTAATCTTCTGCGTATTCTGGATACTCCTGATCTTGGTCCTGATTTCTTTTCCAACAGCCATGATTCAGCCTCTACTTACCAAGTATTGTTCGCTTTGAATTCTTCAATAATGCCTTTCATTTCAGCCGCGATCTCATCGTTAAAATCGCCATTTTCATTGATGCGATCTAACATACCACTGTGACTGGAACGAAGATAAGCATGTAAAGCCGCTTCAAAGTCGACGATCTTATTCACGTCAACATCATCAAGAAAACCTTCATTGGCTGCAAACAATGAGAACGCGGTTTCAGCAACACTCAAGGTTGAATATTGCCCCTGCTTCATCAACTCGGTCACACGCTGGCCACGTTCGATTTGCTTACGAGTAGCTTCATCAAGATCAGAAGCAAACTGAGCAAAAGCCGCCAGCTCACGATATTGCGCCAGATCGAGACGAATACCGCCACCCAGCTTTTTGATAATTTTTGTCTGTGCCGCACCACCTACACGCGATACAGAAAGGCCCGCGTTTACAGCAGGTCGAATACCCGCGTTAAACAAATCCGTTTCAAGGAAAATCTGGCCGTCAGTAATAGAGATCACGTTGGTGGGTACGAACGCTGACACGTCACCGGCCTGGGTTTCAATGATTGGCAACGCAGTCAAAGAACCTGTTTTTCCTTTCACAGCGCCATTAGTCGCCTTTTCAACAAAATCAGCATTTACACGCGCAGCACGTTCCAGCAAACGCGAGTGCAAATAGAAAACGTCGCCCGGATACGCTTCACGTCCTGGTGGACGTCTTAATAATAATGACACCTGACGATAAGCCCATGCCTGTTTCGTGAGATCATCATAGACAATCAGTGCATCTTCACCACGATCACGGAAGTATTCGCCCATTGCACAACCTGCATAAGGCGCAATAAATTGTAATGCAGCAGATTCAGATGCTGTCGCGGCAACAATGATCGTATGTTCCAGAGCACCATGTTCTTCCAGTTTACGTACAACAGCAGAAACTGAAGATGCCTTTTGGCCAATGGCGACATATATACATTTAATACCGGTGCCTTTCTGGTTGATGATCGCATCAATCGCAACAGCCGTTTTACCTGTCTGACGATCGCCGATAATCAACTCACGCTGGCCCCGTCCAACTGGAATCATCGCATCAATCGACTTCAAACCGGTTTGCACAGGTTGGTCAACTGATTTACGCGCAATCACACCCGGCGCTACTTTTTCAATCGGTGATTTTTCCGTTGTATTGATCGGACCTTTACCGTCGATAGGATTACCCAGGGAATCAACAACACGCCCCAGCATCGCTTCCCCGACGGGCACTTCCAGAATTCGACCGGTACATTTGACCGTATCACCTTCGGTGATATGTCCATATGGGCCTAATACCACCGCACCTACAGAATCACGCTCAAGGTTCAGTGCCATACCAAATGTATTGCCAGGGAACTCGATCATTTCACCCTGCATCACATCTGACAGGCCATGAACACGCACAATACCATCAGACAAACTGACTACTGTGCCTTCATTACGCGCTTCGGTTTTGACCTCGAAGTTCTCGATTTGCTTTTTGATTAACTCGCTTATTTCTGCAGCATTTAATTGCATTTTGCTTCCCTCTAACCTTTAAAATAGAGATTGGTGGTTATTTCTAAATTCGTTTCAAACTATTAAAATTAAACATTCATGGCGGTGGATAATTTATCCAAACGTCCTAATGCAGAGCCATCAATGACCAGATCACCCGCCTTCACAACCGCACCACCAATTAAATCTTCATTAATTGTTGTTTTTAAAGTGACTTTTCGACCCAGCCTTTTTTGCAATGCAGCTGCAATGTCTGACTGTTGCGCTTCACTCACTGCAAATGCAGAGACAATTTCTGCTTCAATGGTACCCTCTGCTTCTGCACGCAGGGTTTCATATTGCAGCGCGATTTCAGGCAACAAAACCAGACGCCGGTTTTCCATTAACACCTTAACAAAATTAAGACCATGCTCATCCAGCTTGCCACTACAAATATCAGCCATGAGTTTTGTTAACTTGTCTTTTTTAATGGTGGTGTTATTCACCAGGGATTGCATTTGTGGTTCTGACACTACAGCAGACATAAAGCCCAGCATCTGTGACCATTCTGCAAACTTGTTTTTACTTTGCGCGAACTCAAACACAGCTTGTGAATATGGTCGTGCAACGGTTGTAATTTCTGCCATTTTTACCTGTCTTCCTGCTTCTTTCCTGTTTCTTCCTGCTCAGGTCACCCGCCCGGTCATTCCTGAGCAGCTCCATAAGCGCTAAAGTAAGGATCCTAAATCTGGGCGGCCAGATCTTTTAAAAGCTCGTTGTGCGCGCTGGCGTCAACTTCATGTTTTAGTATTTTTCCAGCACCCTGCAAGGCAATTGCTGAAACCTGACTACGAAGCTGTTCCTTAGCCTGGTTTATTTCCCGGTCAATTTCCGCTTTCGCAGCAGTGACCAGGCGCTCACCTTCTACACGCGCTGTATCTTTTGATTCTTCGACGATTTCGCCCGCGCGCTTTTGGGCTTGTGCGACGATATCAGCTGCCTGTGACTTTGCCTTCTTCAAAACATCAGTGGCCCGCTTTTCAGCAAGCTCCAGATCATGTTTTCCTTTGTCTGCTGCAGCCAGACCATCAGCGATTTTCTTTTGGCGTGCTTCCATCATTTGTGACATTGGGCCCCAAAGGACTTTATTCACAAACCAGATCAATAGAATGAAGGCGACCATCTGCCCAATCAGGGTGACAGTAATATTCATTATGCAGTTCCTCTAATCATTCACTTAAAAATAAGTCTAAATTAACCGGCAAGCGCATTAACAGCAGCTTCCAACGCACCAACAAACGGGTTTGCGAACAGGAACCACATTGCGAACGCTAAAATGATGAACGGAAAAGACTCCATCAAACCAGCGAAAATAAACATGTTAGTCATTAACGCAGGACGCATTTCAGGCTGACGTGCAATGCCTTCCAGCGTTTTGGCACAAATAAGACCCCAACCTATCGCTGACCCCAGGCCCGCAGCGGCAAGAATGACACCCACTCCTACTGCAGTGTAGGCATAGATTGTTGCTAACATATCAGCATCCATAAATTTCTCCTTAGATATTTATAACTATAAAATTAAAAAAC
The DNA here is from genome assembly GCA_030610155.1 of Gammaproteobacteria bacterium. Classification (GTDB taxonomy): domain Bacteria; phylum Pseudomonadota; class Gammaproteobacteria; order SG8-11; family SG8-11; genus JAADIM01. The sequence goes on along the minus strand of JAUWSG010000003.1, from coordinate 4,897 downwards.
TGTTACACAAACTACTAGTGATCAGATGTATGTGCCATACCCAGATACACGATGCTCAGTACCATAAAGATGAACGCCTGCAAGGTGATCACCAACAAATGAAATATTAACCACGCCAGGTCCAGCACCACTTGTAATGGCAACCAGAACAGGGCGGCATATCCGACCGCCAGCGTACCGCCGATTAATGCGATAAGCAAAAATACCAGCTCGCCGGCAAACAAGTTACCAAACAAACGTAGTCCCAGACTAAGTGGCTTGGCCAGTTCTTCAATAGCGGTCATAACGATGTTGACCGGTATCAGAAACTTGCCGAAAGGATGGAACAGAAACATTTTCATGTAACCCACCGGGCCTTTGATCTTGATGCTGTAGTAAAGAATCATCGCAAACACGGTCAATGACATCGCCATGGTGGTACTCAAATCCGTGGTCGGTACCGCTTTCAGATAATGTATACCCATCATGTTAGCAATAACCGGTAACAAGTCGACGGGAATCATGTCCATAAAATTCATCAACCAGACCCAGATGAATATCGTTAACGCCAAAGGTGCAATGATCGGGTTATGGCCTGGAAACGTATCTTTAACTTGCTGTGAAACAAAATCGAGAATCGATTCAACAAAATTTTGAAAACCACTGGGAACACCGGTCTGCATATTGCTCGTCAACCGGGCACCGACAATGACAAAAAGTGCACCCAGCGCAATACTGAAGAAAAGCGTATCAATGTGCCAGGCCCAGAAACCACCGGTCTCACAACCTTCGCCAACACAAAGATTGGTCAAATGATGCTGAATATACTCAACAGTACTTTGCCCGCCTTCACTTGCTGTTTCTGCTGCTGCGCTCAAACCGTTAACTCCCGAATTCTTGATTATCGCCGTTCATTGTCGAACTAAAAGCAAACTAATATTACTTTCTAAGCATCGCCATGCTGATGACGTATGCGATCTGGGCTAATGCAAAACCGGCAAACACACCAAGCGGATAGAGCTTGAGTATTGCCAGGCCGAATGCGAAACACACCAGCACCAGTAAAAATCTTTGCGCCGCACCGAAGTACAATATCGCGGTACTTTTAGCCGGGCTTTGCACCACTGTCTCAGTGGCACGCTTGACCCCGTAACTCAATAACACGGTAGACAAAACACTGGTCAGCCCACCAAATACAGCCGCTTGAGCGGCATCGAATCCTTGCCCTGCAAAAAAACCTGCAGCCGCCAGCAATGTCATTAGTAATTGCAGGCTTATAACCTTGCGGCCTTGTTCAAGCACCTGTTTAACCGCGGTCGCCTTGCTCAATGGGCCGTTGTTCAACTGCCTGTCGTTCAATTGACTCATCGTTAATTAACCTAGAGTCCCTTGTTTAATTTCGGGTCCATTAACATTTTGTAGACTTTCAAAAACCCGCCTATCACGCCCAGCCCGCCAAATAACAACATAAAAACAGGCGACGTTTCTAACCACATATCCGTCAGAAACCCCAAAATGAACCCTGAAATAACCGTTGATGCCAGGATAGTCCCCACCCCGATAAGCAAGAGCCCGGGGCTTTTAGGTTTGGCCTTCGCCATGTAAATCACCAGAATTTTGGACGCGGCATTATAGCGTTCATGCTCACCACACCGCAAGTTTAAGTAGGAGTTAAAACGATTAAAATTGAACTTTATTTCACATGCAGAAACAACCGCGACAAAGCCATATCACTTAAGGGGTAGTCAACACGGACAAATACACCCACTATAAACAAAAAACGGGGACAAACTATTTTAAGTGCCCTAATATCCCTTCAAGCTCATCAAGATTATTGTAATGCACGATCAGCTTTCCAGCGCCTTTTTCCTTATGCTGTATCGCCACTTTAGCCCCCAGACGCGCCGATAAATCATCCTGAAATTTCCTGATGTCAGGACTGAGTGTATTGGCTGCTTTGGCACTCTTTTGTCGGGGTTCGGCCAGCTTACGTACCAGATTTTCAGTTTCACGCACCGAAAGCTGGCGCGCGATCACATCCCTGGCGGCCCTGATTTGCTTATCACCCGATAAAGCCAGCAATGCACGTGCATGACCCATCTCCAGCTTGCCGTCCTGGGCAAATTGTTTAACGTCCGCTTCCAGCGTCAACAAACGCAATAAATTGGAGACTGCCGTTCTCGAGCGCCCCACTGCATCCGCCGCCTGCTGGTGTGTCATTTGAAACTCATCAATCAAACGCTGCAACGCAATCGCTTCTTCCATCGCGTTAAGATTTTCCCGCTGAATATTCTCGATCAACGCCATCGCAATAGCCGCTTCATCCGGCACAACACGTATTACAGCAGGAATTTCATGCAATTCAGCAATTTGCGCAGCCCGCCAGCGACGTTCTCCGGCGATAATTTCATATTGATTGTCGCCAGTCGCACGCACGACGATCGGCTGGATGACACCTTGCACACGAATGGAACTTGCCAGGTCTTCCAATGTGTCGCTATGCATATCAATACGAGGCTGATATTTACCGGGCTGAATCAAATCTACCGGCAACTGACGCAATTCACCATCATGCGCCGATTGCTCTGATGCTTTGGGATTGGGGTCCAACCCGCCTAATAATGCATCCAACCCCCTTCCCAAACCTCGTTTTCTAGTCGCCATCTTGATACCCATTTTGTTTATCTCTATTGCCAGTATTTTTAATTTTTACACCCGGAACACTTAACTTGCGATCAGTTTATGGTCAGTTCCTGCCCCCCGCCATCGCATCCCTCCTCAAAACTTCCCCGGCCAGCGCCAGATAAGCCTGCGCACCACGCGACCCCTTGTCATAATAAAGTATCGGCAAGCCATGACTCGGCGCTTCGGCGAGCCGAATATTTCTAGGAATAACAGTGCGATACATCTTATCACCAAAATGTTCTACCAACTGTTCCGTGACTTGCATGGATAAATTGTTGCGCGGATCAAACATCGTACGCAGTAAACCTTCAATATGTAATTGCGGGTTCAGGGAGTGGCGAATACTCTCTATCGTCGTGATTAATGCAGACAAACCTTCCAGCGCATAATATTCACACTGCATCGGGATCATGACCGAATGGGCCGCGACCAATGCATTGACCGTCAACATATTCAATGAGGGCGGACAATCTATCAGCACATAATCAAATTCATATTGCACCTGCGCCAGGGCATTACGTAAGCGCCTTTCATGTTCGGTGACCTTAAGTAACTCAACCTCGGCGGCCGTCAGATCGGCATTAGATGGCACCAGTGAATAACCTACCTGCTGCAACGGAATCATCACTTCCTGAATCGTTTTCTCGCCGAGCAACACATCATAACTGGATGATTCAACAGTGTTTTTATTACTCCCGCTGCCCATTGTGACATTTCCCTGGGGATCAAGGTCTATTAATAATACCTTACGCCGGGTGGCCGCGATGGAGGCAGCCAGGTTCACCGAGGTTGTCGTTTTTCCTACCCCACCTTTTTGATTGGTGATGGCGATCACTTTGCCTTTACTGCGCGCGACTGTTTCACGTTGCTCAACATGATTTTCATCATGCGGCTGATCGCGCCGTTCGCTTTGTGTATCGTCATGTTCATCCATCATTAATCACCCGGCCTTATTTTGTTAATAAGGCTTTATCTTGCAAACAAACTATATGCCTTTCGGCATCCAGACCCGGCACCTCTACCCGGTCAACAGATCTAACAATAACCTCATCCGGGAGAGTTTCCAATTCCTGTGTCGGAAATGTTCCTTTCATGAGTAAAAAAAGACCATTTTTTGCGCACAAATGCGCTGTCTTTTCGATCATCTCTACCAGTGACGTCAATGCCCGGCTTGTGACGATATCAAAACGCCTGTCTGGCTGAAAATCCTGCACTGGCGAGGTCTCAACATGACAATTTTTTAATCCCAGCTCACTGACAGCCTGCACGATAAACCGGGTCTTTTTGCTATTACTGTCGAGCAATAGAAAATCATAATCGGGAAACATGATCGCCAGAGGCAAGCCAGGCAAGCCTGCACCGCTACCCACATCGATAATACGTTTGCCACCCTGCTGGCCATCCACAAGTTCAGGGCTGCCTACAGGCTCAGGGCCGCTGCGTGGTCCCTGTAAAAAAGGCACCAGCGTCAAACTATCGAGTAGATGCTTGATAATAATCTGCTGCGGATCACTGATTGATGTGAGATTGTATACACGATTCCATTTGAGCAATAAGGCCGCAAAATCGAGCAATTGCTTTTTCTGGTGCTCGCCACACTCCAGGTTCAGTGCGGCCAACCCCTGGTCCAGCAACGGTAGCTGTAATGATAGTTGTGACGATTTACTCAATCTTCAGATTACACTCAAGCGACGCTGATCCGGTCATCCGCATCCAATCGATAATGCTTTTTCATGTGCACCAGCAACAGGGAGATGGCGGCAGGCGTGACACCCGGTATACGCCCTGCCTGCCCCAGTGTCGATGGACGTGAAGTAGACAACTTTTGACTCACCTCATTTGATAAACCACGTACTTGCTGGTAATCGAGCGACTCGGGGAGACACATTTGCTCATGACGACGATGACGCTCGATTTCCAACTGCTGTCGTTCGATATAGCCCGCATATTTGGCCTGAATCTCCACTTGCTCCGCGACAAACGGATCAGCGACCGCATCACCCGCCCCTTCCAGGGTCATCAAGCTGGCATAATTGACTTCCGGGCGCCGCAGCAGATCCAGCAGACTGTATTCACGGCTCAAGACCTGGCCCAAAACGCGCTCCATATCCGTCTTTTCCAGTCTCACAGGATCGACGAAATTAGAGCTTATTCGATGATTTTCATGCTCAATAGCGTCACGTTTAATGCAGAATGCCGCCCATCTATCATCCGCTACCAGACCTAGTTCGCG
>JAUWSG010000140.1 GCA_030610155.1 Gammaproteobacteria bacterium | reverse complement strand
CAATAACCCATCTTGCTCGCTCTCTCAGGGCAACAAGATATGGTGTACATAGGCTTTCCAGAAATGTCTCTGCCAACTCTCCTGCTCTGTATGCTATTCCAGTTTTATCTACAAAACGCTCCACAAGACCGCGACTGATCATGAGCATAAGCCCTCGTTCAACAATATGCCTTCTAACCAAAAGTTCGGCTGAACTCATAGGGAGCTTGGGATGCAGACTTTCCGGCCCACCAACATCACCGGTATGGACAATCAAATGGTCAAATGCAACCAGCCGCTGCAAATCAAATGTTTTCGGATATGCTGGAACCAAAACACCTACACTACGCATGCCTGTTTCAAGCGGACTATTAAAAGGTAAGCGAATTTCACTATGAGTGGTCATGACTTCCTCCAATGCAAACGATCTTCATTAGCAAGCTGATGGCAAATACCACGTTTATCTTGTATTTTTACAACTGTAATGAGTCCATTAGCACTTAGTGACAATTGTGCAGCAGCTTGGGTTACTGCATTCAATCTTGCAAAAGCATCAGGGTGGTTCAATGACTCAAGGTCGGCAACACCGGCATAAACCTCACCCTTGAGTTCATCATAAGTACCGGGCGGGACAGTATCACGGGCAAAATTTCGTAATGATTCTGCATGATAAAAGAACTCGCGTTGACGGTGGTAATGCTCTTCTAAGTCAGGCCAAGGCTTAAGATTTTCTATTATTTTTACGCTTAAACTTTTATGATCGCCATAGGCTTCGAATAATTGCTGAATATAACGACTCTCAGAAGTGACTGGTGTTTCCGGTGGTTTAGATACTTCTGGTCTGTCAGGAAGACCGCCGCCAAAACGACCCAGGAAATATGGCGTAGTGCGATGCTCATCTATGGCTTCAAGTGCTGTCTTGAAAGCAAATATTTCAAAATCAAATACATCTACAAATAATGAAAATTCACTTTCAAGACTAATAATCTCTTTGGTCGTAATCGATTTACTGCACCAGTCATCCCATTTTTCAATAAATTTTGATTTCAAATCATTCTTATTGAGAAGAAGCTTCTTCAGAGCCATACCACAGTCTTTAGGCGCTAGAAAAAAGTATTTTCTTGGGCATGTAATATGTTTCATATAAACATGCCATATAATCTTACCGATTTCTGTAATCCCGGTTTTTGGAGTAAGAGGATCTTTATAGTGCTTGCACTGATAATTATCCCAAACCCCGTCAAGACCTTTTTCATCAACAAAAGCTGCAACATCTACGCCCATATCATTAGCACCGGCAAAGCGAACAACTTTATTATATTTAGTTTTCTGATAATGCACCCACTCTTCAATAAATGCTTCCCACTCATCGGATGAATATAGAAGTATTTGTTGCTGCGGAGGAAATGAATACCCATGCATCACTCTACTTGAGTTAACGCTAAGTTTCTTAGGCTCAGGGATACCCTTTAACTTTGGTGTATAGTTTTTCTTTGATTCAGTATTCATGCGTTATATATCCTAGTCTACGCAAAAACTTGAAAAAAATGGTGAGGTGATTTTTCGCTATAATCACATACATCTTTCTTCCCCTTATTATTTTACCGTAACCTGGCCGTTCATGAGCATGGGGAGGAGCCAATCACGTAAAGATTCAAGCTCTTTATTCTCGCTTTGTGCTATCGCTATTTTGTCAAACATAGGGTTTAAAAATGTACTAGCCTTATTTAGTAATTCATCTGTATTAGGTAAAGCGATATTAATGTTTAAAATATCGCTGGGTGATATTGAAGGGTAAGACGACTTTGATGATTCAGAAATTCTAATAAGTCTATCCGAAGTAGCATCATTCGTTAAATGCAAATAAAAAATAGCGTTATATTCGGTATTTGTTTTGTGCGAAAGAACAGAAAAACCAGTAGATGCGACCATATTATCTACTGGATACCTAATCAAACCATAATGATATTGATTTGGCCTGACTGTTGAATAAAGAATGTCATTTTTACTAACAATCATATTTGCCCGACTTGGTACATTATCTTCTCTAAATTCAAGATGCTGAAGTGTGTAAATTACATTTTTAGTAAGATTCGCAGTATCCAAATATTCAATTTCAGCCAGGTTGTGCTTCTTACCCAGTTTTTTAGCATTGCAAGTCAAGTGGTTATCCAAATGCTTTACTTCCCAGCTCTCCGGAATATCGCGATTTAAGGTAGCGTTATAAGCCATTTTTCCGCCGGCGGTTTTGTAGGGTTTGCCATTGGCATCGGGAAAGTCGAATTGCACAAACCAGTAGTCGTACAGGGTTTTTGCCATGGTTTCCAGTTCGGTATTGATGTGGTTATTGAGTTCGATTTTGTCATCTAAACTTCGTAACAAGCCTCCTACCTTTTCTTGGATATTTAAGCTAGGCAGACTTAACTTTAGCTTTTTGATTACAGTCAGCGGAGGAAAGTTCGGGATAGTAGAATCACCTTTCCTTCCAACAATCATATTTACAATATGCAAACGAAACAGATATAAAAAATAGTTGTCATAGATTTTTTTGTTATCTAGCTTAATCCTTAACAATGCTTGATTAATAACACCCGGCTCTATATTTTGATCTAACTGATAAATAGCACCATAATTAACACCAGAACAAGACACTAAGAAGTCTTTTGTACTAACCTCAAACCGATGCATTTTTTTGTCGAAATAATCCTTACTTATATAGTATCTACCTATAGAAGAGTCTCTATTGAGAACAACACCTTGCTCATAGACTTTGTAGGTATATTTTGACTTAGGAACAAATATTTCTTTCTTTAAGTCACCACCAAATGGCCCTCTCAAGAAACCGTTTTTTTTATCGACAATATCCTCAAACAAAAAATCAGGCATACTTCAACCCTACCAACTGCTTTTCAATCTCTTTCTCAAGCTTATGCGACTGACTGAATAAACTGTCTAAATTATGGGTAAAACCTTTCATTTTTTCAGCAAACTCTTCCGGCGTAATCTCAATATATTCAATCTTCACTTCAAAATATTGCCCTGCACTGAGCGAGTAGTTTTTATTGGCAATCTCGTCATAACTGATCACGACCGAAAAATCATCTTCTGCCTGTTTGGCATTAAATACATCAATAATGTGCTTCTCTTCTTCCATGCTGAGTACGGTTTTCTGGTTTTTTCCGTCTTTGACTTTTTGCCCCAGATTGGAGGCATTCACCAGTACCACATCACCCTGATTACTGGCATCGATAAATAGAATGGACACATTAGTGCCGGTGGTAGCGAAGATATTGCTGGGCATGGAAACCACACCAGCGAGCATTTTATTATCTACCAGTTTCTGGCGGATTTTTTTATCAATGCCCGACTGCGCTGTAATAAAACCGGTGGGTACAACCACTGCTGCCTTACCGCCCGGTTTTAAGGAAAAAATAATGTGTTGCAGGAACAACTGGTAGATCTCCATTTTATCGGTTGCTTTAGCTTTGATTTTTGGAATACCGGCAAAAAAGCGATCTTTGTTCTCCTTGCTGTCCAGATCATCGCGAAAGTCACTGAAATCCATTTTAAACGGTGGATTGGAGACAATAAAATCAAAGTGTTTTAGTGCTTTGCCATCCTTATGATAGGGGTGCAACATGGTATTGCCCTGAATTACATTGGGGATGGAATGCACCAGGTTGTTCAGAATAAGATTCAGGCGCAGCAAGTTGGAGGATTTCTGGGAAATATCCTGAGTGTAAATACTGCAACGGTTCTCACCGATGGCATGGGCAACATTCATTAACAGTGTGCCGGAACCAGCAGAAGGATCATAGCAGCTGACATTTTTTATCTTACCCTGTTGCTCTTTTGGCACCAGTATCGCCGCCATAATACGCGCCACTGCGTGGGGCGTGTAATACTCAGCGTATTTTCCGCCGCTGTTGCTGTTGTAGTCTTTAATCAGGTATTCAAAAATGGTGGCATAAAAATCAAATTTCTGGGTAAAGATACGCTCAAAGCTAAATTCCACCAGCTTGTTAATAATAGCGCGGCAGAAGTCATCGCGTTTGGATTCATCGGCAATGTATTCACTGAGGCGGTCAAACAATACCACCTTGGCACCACCGTCGGTTTTAACAGCAAATACGTCATTATTACTGATGGCAATGTCGCGCAGAGTATCGTCAAACAGTTTGGCAAAGTCCGGTTTGTTTTGCTGGCTGAACAGGTGTGCGATAAAGTGTTCGGGTTTTAATCTGGCGGTGTCTGCGCCCATTTGCAGTTGCAACATTTCCAAATCATCATCGCTCATGGTGCTAAGCACCTGCTCCCATTTTTCTGCTTTGGCGACTTTTTTATCCAGCTTTTTGGCTTCAAAAGCAAATTTATCATTGAGAAATTTGTAGAGAAAGACCTGGGTGATTATTTTAAATTCATTGCCATCATTGCCCAGCCCGTAATTAGCACAAATGCTTTTTAGGCTGTCGATGAGTTCTTTGGTTTTTTGTTGAAACTCGAGTTCTACCACTTATTTGACCCTGTATTAAATTCGTTTAAATATTCTGCAACCACCAGCTTGTTGATGTACTTTGATGCATCGGGGTTGAGATTAATGTTTTGCTGTTTCATAAACTGCTCGATAACATGCGGCATCATCATGCGTTCAAAGTAACTTTCGTTACCCAGTAATTGCGTGTTTTGCAGCACCTGTTCATCGGCTTCCTGTTTGATGCCCGCCAGCGCCTGAAATATTTTGCGCTCGGAATCTGAAATGCCGCCCCGCCCCTGCAGGCGTTTATGAATACGGGTGTATTTGGCATCGCCGTAATACTTTTGTCGTAACTGGTTATTCTTGCGGTTTAACTCTTTGACACGTTCATGAATTCTTTTGAGTGCATCAATATTTTCATTCATTTCATCCTGAGTAACTTCGCTGAGATTTTTCTTTTTAAACAGTCGTTCCAGCTCTTCTTTAAGACTGACAAATTTCGGATCCTGTTGATCAAAATTACCTGCCAGTGCTTCACGCGTTTGCCGTAAGGTATTTTTCAGTTTATCCGCCAGCACCAGCTCTTCTTCACTGATTTTGGTGAATTTAAAAATAACATCTTCCAGCGCCACATTAAGCAGATTAGTGGTATCTTCGCCCTGCTCGATACTCTGTTTCAGATTCAGTAAATCCAGATGATTACAGGTTTCTATATAAAGTTTGTTCAGCTTTTGAAAATCCAGCTGTGCCAGTAATTCATAATCGCCTTGCAGGCGAATCAGGTTGTACAGGCTTTTGGCATTTAACAGCGCCTTTTTGAGGGCAATTACGGTGTCACGGTCCTGAATTTCACTTATTTGTTGAGAGAAGATTTCTGCATTATCGGTGTCAAAGCGAAACAGCACATCTTTGATGTGTTCAATTTCTTCTCTTATTTCATCAGACGATTTAAACAGGTTGGAGTAATGCTCCATTTCATCGCCAAGCTCCGCCTGCAATTCATCAAAATAAGCGCGGTTAGTCGCATCAAACTCTTTGCGGATGTCGGCAAAATCCACCACATAACCGTAGCGGAAGTTTTTATAGGTGCGGTTAACTCGGGTCAGTGCCTGCAGTAGGTTGTGTTTACGAATAACCCGGCCCAGGTAGAGCTTTTTAAGGCGTTTGGCATCAAAGCCGGTGAGCAGCATATTGAACACAAACAGCAGGTCAATTTTTCCGGCTTTGAAATCTTCTACCCAGACTTTGCGTTCATCCTTTGTACCATTATTGTGCAAAATTAATGCGGATGTTTTTACCTTTGCTTCCTGCTTTTTCTGTACCCCATAAGAAGCGGGTACTTCAATAAGTGTTTGCGATTGCTGAAAAGTATTGGATGCATCACCGATATAGCTTTGATCAGAGTTTTCCGAGTTTGGATTTGTAGCTGCATACTTGTTTTCAAAAATCTCATACATTTTCCGGGCCTGATCGGCACTGTCGCAAATTACCATACCACCAATACTGGCATCATTCATTGCGCCCCGGCTTTTTTCAAAATCGGTAACGATATAGTCCAGCATCGGCTCAACAAAACTGGGATGGGCGTAAATGAGCTTGCGATCCACATCCCCCATTTTGACTTCCACAACTTCTAATGCCTGCTGCAATACCATTTTGTAATTAGTGGCAATTTCTTCACGTATCAGTCGCAGGGTATAACCGTCTGCAATCGAGGCATTGTAATAGTATTTGTGGATGTAACCGCCAAACAGGCTTCTTGAACCAACAAGATTTCCAGTATCATCCCCCAACAGCGGTGTGCCGGTAAGACCGATTTTAATGGCATTGGTATCCGACTGACTAAGATTAGCCAGGAAACTGCCTCTTGGGTTGTAGCTGCGGTGGACTTCATCGAGAAAATAGATGCGTTGTATATCGACGTTATAATCTTGCGTTTGTACCACATCGGGATCATCTTTGAATTTCTGGATATTCACCACGGTGATTTCCGGTTTTCCCGAATTATTATGAATAACTTTAGTTGCTTTGATATCTGCTGCAAATGCTTCACGAGAATTGACGATATGTACCACCAGCCCCCGGCTGGTAAATTCTCTATGCGCCTGTGTAAGCAAATCAATCCTGTCCACAATAAAATAAAACTTTGGAATAATATTCTGGCGCTGGAAATAGTCGGTTAAAAACCGGACGTTGTAATAGGCCAGCGCGGTTTTACCACTGCCCTGGGTATGCCAGATAATGCCTTTCCGGATGCCTTCATCCAGTTTTTTCTCAATCGCTTTGGTAGCAAATAACTGCGGATAGCGCATGACATGTTTTTGAATGCCATCGGTTTCATGTACATAAGCCAGCGCATATTGCAGCACAAAGGCCAGTCGCTCACGACTGAGTAATGACGTACAGAGTCGATTTGTCGGTGTCTCTGGCGATTTATTAGTAATAAACTCGGGGTTGCTCTTAATGACTTCCAGGTTATTGTCTTTGAGAACCGTGTTTTCTGTTTCTTCGCTAACAGATCCTAATAGCGCGGTGAGATTAAATACTTCTTCTTCACGAAAGTAGTTAAATACAGGCTCATGATATGAAGGGCTTGCATAAAATGCACCTTCTATGGGTTGTGACGACTCATCGTCGTACTCCATGTTATTGGAGAACAGCATTAACTGCGTGAGATTGACGAAGCGGCGAAATTTGGGATTTTGAAAACGTTTATTTATCCTGTCACGCTCTGCCAGAACACCCTCTTTGTTATTCGGCTTTTTGACTTCAATAAACACCAACGGCATACCGTTGATTAACAGGATGATATCCGGTCTGAATTCTTCATCACCATTTTGGTAGGTCAGCTCAGTGACAACGTGAAAACTGTTATTATTGAAGCTGTTGAAATCAATCAGTTTCGTTCCAGACTGATCAGCTAACTTTTCAAAAAAAGCTTTGCCAAGATCTTCATTATCTAAGCTTAGTTTTACATCTTCGAGCAAACGGGTGATACCGTCCACTTCGATATCTGGATTAAGACGGGAAATGGCTTCATTAAATAAATCAGGGAATATATTTGTCTCAATATCCCAATTAGCATCTTTTAATGACAGATACTCATAACCCAACCTGATAAGGTGAAGGATAGTTGGGATTTTAACTCGTGAGTCTTCGTTGAATTTCATTTATTTAACCGGGCTCATATCCATGAATATTAACATTAGCTACACAAACCTTTATTAAGAAAAACGAGTGCTTCTATAGTTTCATCTATTGAACTCGTATTCATATATTTATGTAATTCTCTACACAGTACTGAATCATCTTCTATTGTGGCGATGCACGCTATATATTTTCTTTGTCTAAATCCAGTAACTTTCTAATACAGGTTTCCAGTGACGGGAGATAGGATTCTACAACCCGAACGATAGTCAGCGGATCAATGTCACCCAGATAATTATGAACCAGAATGTTACGGAAACCACTGATTTCTCGCCATGGAATGTCAGTACACTGTAACTTTTTGTCTTCTGGAAGTTGCTGCGTTGCTTCAGAAAGTGTTTGCAAATTACGCAAGGTAGCATCAT
>JAUWSG010000145.1 GCA_030610155.1 Gammaproteobacteria bacterium | reverse complement strand
CAGCAGTTCCTTCTTACTCAGCAGTGAAATTTGGTGGTAAGTTTAAATTTGGTAACAACACCATCACTGGTCAGTATGAGCAGACAGATCTTGATAATGTCGCTAGTCAGGAACCAGCAGTCACCTTTTTGGGTTATCAGTTGAAATTGGGCAAGAACGTCCTTGTTGCACAATATGGTACGACAGACAATGACACTGCCGGTATAGGTGATCTAGACTATTTTGCGCTGGGTATTATCCACAAGTTCAGCAAAACAACCCGTATCTTCGGTGGTTACCGTACTACTTCACCAGATACTGGAACTCTACCTTCACAGGATATAACGGTCATCAGTGTTGGTTTACGTAAAGACTTCAAATAAGACCTTTTATTTGAATAATAATAAAGCTGTATAAATTATTAACGGGGCCTCACGGCCCCGTTTTTTATTGTCTGGATTTTAATGTAAGATGTGTTCCTTATTATAGAAGGTTGCTCAGTGAAGCGTGAGTGTGGTCTAACTTTAACTGTGAGTACATGATGACAAGTAAAATGCCAAAAACTAAAAAAGGAAAACTGACAATGGCCAAACTGGCTGACCGTCATGCGCTTTATCAAAAAGCGGTGCAGGCGCCGGAGGCTGAAATAGAATTTTTTGAAGATCGTTATCGAAGTATACGCGGCAAAGAGCCGATCATGCTGCGTGAGGACTTTTGCGGCACTGCGTTGTTATCGCTTCAATGGTGCCAGGCGAATAATGAGCGGCGGGCCCTGGGCGTGGATCTGTGTAAAGACACGCTGGAATGGGGGCGCATCAATAATATTGAGCCTGCCGGTGAGGAAATTGCGCAAAGATTGTCTATCGTTAATGCCAATGTGTTGGATGTGGTGGAACCTAAAGCCGATATCACCTGCGCCTGTAATTTCAGTTATGGTGTATTTAAAACACGTGATGCCTTACGAGCCTATTTTGAGCAGGCACATAAAGGCCTGAAAGACGATGGCTTGTTTATTATGGACATGTTTGGTGGTACCGAAACCATCGATACCCTGGAAGAAGATCGGGATGTGGATGATGAAGAGTTTACGTTTATCTGGGACCAGGACAAATATAACCCGATTACGCATGATATTCTTTGTCATATTCATTTTGTTTTTCCTGACGGCTCCAAAATGGAAAACGCGTTTACCTATGACTGGCGTTTATGGACCATTCCGGAATTAACCGAGTTACTGCTCGAAGCGGGTTTCAGCAAGGTACGTATTTTCTGGGATGAATTCGAGGAAGAAGATGATGATGACGATAATGATTACCTGGAAAGCACCGGTAAGTTTATCGAAGTGACCGAAATCGATCAGCAGGAATCGTGGGTGAGTTATATCGTTGCGGAATATTAATAAAATAGTGCTGAGTCTGAGTGCTAAGTGTTTTAGTTAAGGAAAATAGATCAATCCCCCGTCATTCCGGCGCATGTCGGAATCCAGCGATGATGACAGGGGCGAAGAGGGTACAGCCGTCTGCGTAGTGGATAATGACGAGATTAAAGAGGGTGCAGTGGTCGTCTGGATTCCGGTATACACCGGAATGACGGGCTTTGTTAGCACCTGGCACTGCACTTACTGATATTGCGCCAGCGATAATTTTTGTTTTCTGGATTTGTTGATGTCTTCAGGACCAAGTGCCGCGTGTTTGTTCATGATACGTTTTTTCGCGAGCTTATATTCTTTATCCGTCAAAACCTTGTGATCATGTAAATCGCGCAGACCGGTCAGTTCTGCGGATAATAGTTCTTCCATATTATGTTTGCAGTTTTTATTCACCTGGGCGATACGATGGCGGATTTCCCGAATGAAGTTTTGTACCTCGTTCTTGCTGGGCGAGTCCTGCAGGAACGTGAGAAGTGGCACCTGTCCATGTTTTGTATTCAGCGCAATAAATCGTTGTGTTTTGCGGCGGCTAAGCAGAATGGAAATCAGCATCAAAATCGCCGTTCCGGCCAGTAGTGGTTTAGTCCAGCGTGATACTTCTGCACTGTATTGGGTGACATAACGGGCATACGGCAAGTCATTTATTGGCAGGGCATATAAACTGGCCAATACGAGTGTTATTAAAGTCAGAAACACAGAGATGAAAATCCATTTCCACGGTAAAATAGTCGTCTCTACGGGTTTGTCGTCCAGAAAAAGCAGATTCACAGGATAGCGGAAATTCTGGAATTTAAGCCCTAGCTGAACGTCTACAAAATTTTGTGAATCCAGCTTGAATCGTCTGTCCAGACCACGATGATGGCTTTTTTGTTCAAGTATTTTTACAATCAACTTTTGCATCTGGCTTCTCGTTTAACCTGGAATCTGCATGTAGTAGCGGCCCACCCATTGGATGAGCTGACTTAGGCAATAAAATATGATATTCGTTAAAATGTTAATATATCCTCTAAGCGGTCAACTGCGGAATCTAGGTTTCTTTAACGGGTGTATTATCAGGAGCTTCAGAAGCAGTATCGGCCTTCAGGGCAGGTAATTTAGGGTATTTACAAGCGGGGTAGGTTTAAAATGGCTGAAAATGAGGTAAATGAAGATTATATTAATGGTCTGCGAGCGCGTCTGAATCAGAATCACCGGGATGTTGAAGCAGCCGTTAATCTGGGAAATTATTATTTTGACCAGCAGTTGCCGTCACAGGCCCTGGTTTATTACGCCATTGCATTACAAATTGACCCTGATCAGCCGGGTGTCAAAACGGATATGGGAACCATGTATTGGAGTAATGGCATTTTTTCACATGCGGAAAAAACCTTTAAGGACGTCATTGAACAATATCCGGGCTTTGGTAATGCCTATCTGAACCTGGGTATGTTGTATCGAAACATAACAAAAGAGCCTTTGAAGGCCATAAAGGTATGGAAAGAGCTAGTGGAAGGTTATCCTCAGGATGCAGCTGCAGACAAGGCACGTAAATTACTCGCTGAAGCGTTTGTCGAGTTAAACTAAATTTCAATACAATAGACGATTGAATCGCCAAGACGCCAAGACGCCAGAAAGATAATTTTACCACGGAGGTCACGGAGAAAAGATTTTTGGTTTAAGTCCCTTCTCCCAAAGGGAGAGGGAACTAACATAAAAGGCTCTTCTCCGTGACCTCGGCAAAGCTACCGCGTCCTGCTATCGCCCCTTACCTACATCCATGTAGGCAACTGCGTCCTGCGTTGCCCTACCTTCATACGTCCATGTATTCGTCCGTGGTAAAAAAACGCTCTTAGGTGTTTCCCTCGCTAAAAAATAAAAAAGGCCGGTCTAAACCGGCCTTTTTTGTTAGTGGATCGAATGATTAAATATGTCCGTCTTCATGCATACCAAGGAAAAATATGGCCCATAGAACGACGGCAATCACGATAGCTGTAAGCATAATGCTCTCCTAAATAATTGTTGTTGATATTTACCATCCCTAAAGTGGTGAGTACGACAACAAAACAACTGGAGGGCCTTTAGGCCTCTAATATTTGTAAGTATGAGGCCAGGATCGTTATTTGGGAAATTAAACATAATTATGAAGTTGTGGTCATAGATTTATTTTTGCAGCGCCATTAAAGATATCTTGTCAGGAACTCAATGATATTTTAGGGAAAAATAGAAAGTAACGAATTCACGTTAATGGTGGAGTGATTTGATAAAGATTGTTTATCCGCTATTTACCATAAATAATGTCGGATTTCCCGTGATCCTTGCACATCCAGTCAGGTTTGGCCTGTGATACAATAAATGGTACTTATAGTTGTTATAAAATATGTTAGAGAGTGAATAGTTAAAATGCAGGGCATTTGAGGAACAAGCGTTTGTAATGAAAAACAGTATTTATTTTTTATGTTTGATATTCGTCTTTTTTGTTGGTGGTTGCGCAACAACAGACGAAGGACCACTGCGTGGTGATGCGTTATTTACTAATGCAGATCAACTTGTTAGCAAGCTTCAAAAGGGCGGATATGTGATTTATTTTCGCCATGCAATGACGGATTGGGAGCAGAGAGATTCTGACCGGAACAACCTGGAGAATTGTAAAACGCAACGCAAACTATCTCAAAGAGGTCGAGCCCAGGCCAAATCTATTGGTGAAGCATTTAAAGCACTTAATATACCGATTGCTGTTGTGTATTCAAGCCCGTATTGCCGTTGTATTGATACCGCTAAACTGGCGTTTGATGATGTAAGCGTAACATTCGATTTAAAAGGGCTGGCAGAAACAGGACGGCAAGAGAGTGAACGCCGGGTGAATGTGTTAAAAAATATGCTGGCAACAACCCCCCCTGCCGGTCGAAATACGATTTTGATTTCTCATGCAGATAACATTTTAAAAGCGGCGGATTTCTCGGTTAACGAAGGGGATGCTGTCGTATTTAAACCGCTGGAAACAGAAGGTTTCAAGTTACTTGCCTATATTACATCTGAACAATGGATGGATATGGCGCAGGCCCTCAATATGAGATAGAGCAGATAAAAGATTACAGGGGAAAGATAAAAGGGAAAACCTAACCTGACTTTCACGTCCTCCGTCATTCCGGCGTGATTCGCCTACATGGATGTAGGTGAGGGGCGTGAGCAGGAGCGGAAGCTTTTAGCCGGAATCCAGCTGAATCAGAAATAATTCACTGGACCATAAATAACAACCCTGAAACACAACAGTGCCGATATTGTCATCTTTTCCTTTCTCGCGCAGGAGTATTGGAGCAAGGATACTTTTCCCTTTAATCTTTACCCTGCTTTAATATCGTTATCGCTTCATCCAATATGAATTTCTTGAATGCGACGGCCACTGCAGATAATCGTTTGTTTTGCATGTGCATGATGTACCAGTAACGTAGTATTGGAAACTCCACTACGTCGAGTATCACCAGTTTATTTAATGCCAACTCCATATCCAGCGTGTCGCGCGATAATAAGCCCAGTCCCAGACCTGCCAGAACACTTTGTTTGATGGCTTCATTGCTGCCAATTTCCATCCCGGTTGTGATATGTATGTTCCATTTGTTAAAGAACCTTTCTATTGCGTCTCTTGTGCCTGAGCCTTTTTCGCGAACAACAAAGGTTTCTTTTTCCAGTCTTTTTAACGGGATATTCTTTTCTTTGGCCAGAGGGTGGTCTGGCGGGGCGATGATGACTAACTGGTTTTCCATGAAGGTATCGGCAACCAGGTTCATGTCATCGGGTGGCTGACCCATAATAACAAGGTCGGTTTCATTCTCTCTTAATTGCCGTAACAGGATTTTACGGTTGGTGACATCGAGGCTGACAGAGATATTGGGAAATCGTTTGCTGAAAGTAGCCAGTAAGGTCGGGGCAAAATAATTTGCGGTAGAGGCCACGGAGATCGCCAGTTTGCCGCCAATACCTTTTAAATTATCGATTGAATTTTCAAGCTCATCTAACTGTTGCTCAATGGAGCGACTATAATGAAATACCTCTGTACCGGCTTCTGTCAGGTAGATTTTTTTCCCGATTTGTTCAAATAGTGGCAGGCCGACATTGTCTTCCAGTTGTTTGACCTGCATCGAAACGGCGGGCTGGCTGAGGTGTAGTTCTGCTGCGGCTTTGGTGTAACTCAGGTTTCGGGCGACAGCTTCAAACACTTTGAGTTGGCGTAAGGTCAGGTGCATACATAAAGGATACCTTATGGAATACATCATTACTATTTATTTTACTTTATAATCTATCTCATTATAATTCTATTCACTTATTGGCATTACATTGAATTATCGATTGTTCATGATTCAATGAGTTAGACGAACAGTTTTACTAAGTGACTGTTTTTATAGATTTTTAATTTAGCTAGGAGAGAAACCGAAATGGCAAAAGGTTATAGCGCAGGTGTAAAAGAGTACCGCGAAACGTACTGGGAACCAGAATATACGCCGAAAGAAACCGATATTCTCGCGGTTTTCAAAATCACACCACAAGAAGGTGTGCCTCGTGAAGAAGTGGCAGCAGCGGTTGCCGCAGAGTCTTCGACAGGTACCTGGACTACGGTTTGGACCGATTTGTTAACCGATCTGGATTACTACAAAGGTCGTTGTTACGCCATTGAAGACGTCCCTGGCGATGATACTTGTTTCTATGCTTTTATTGCTTATCCAATCGATTTATTCGAAGAAGGTTCAGTGGTTAACATCCTGACTTCTCTGGTTGGTAACGTATTTGGTTTTAAAGCATTACGTGCACTTAGATTGGAAGATATTCGTTTTCCGGTTGCCTATGTAATGACATGTAATGGTCCGCCACAGGGTATTCAGGTAGAACGTGATATCTTGAACAAATACGGTCGTCCATTATTGGGTTGTACGATTAAACCTAAATTAGGTCTGTCTGCTAAAAACTATGGTCGTGCGTGTTACGAAGGTTTACGCGGCGGTCTTGATTTCACGAAAGATGATGAAAACGTTAACTCTCAGCCTTTCATGCGCTGGAGACACCGTTTTGACTTCGTTATGGAAGCAATCCATAAAGCTGAAGCTGAAACTGGCGAACGTAAAGGTCACTACTTGAACGTAACTGCACCGACTTCTGACGAAATGATGAAGCGTGCTGAATACGCAAAAGAAATCGGCGCACCTATTATTATGCACGATTATCTGACTGGTGGTCTTTCTGCTAATACGCAATTAGCACAATGGTGTCAGGATAACGGTATGTTGTTACACATTCACCGCGCTATGCATGCGGTACTTGATCGTAACCCGCACCACGGTATTCACTTCCGCGTATTAACCAAGATTCTTCGTCTGTCTGGCGGTGATCACCTTCACTCAGGAACAGTTGTTGGTAAGCTTGAAGGCGACCGTGATGCAACTCTGGGCTGGATCGATATCATGCGTGAAAGCTTTATTAAAGAAGATCGTTCACGTGGTATTTTCTTTGATCAGGATTGGGGTTCTATGCCTGGTGTTATTCCAGTTGCTTCTGGTGGTATTCACGTATGGCACATGCCTGCGTTGGTTAGCATCTTTGGTGATGACTCCTGCTTACAGTTTGGTGGTGGTACATTGGGTCACCCCTGGGGTAATGCTGCAGGCGCTGCTGCTAACCGTGTTGCGGTTGAAGCTTGTGTTGAAGCACGTAACTCTGGTGTTGAACTTGAGAAAGAAGGTAAGGACATTCTTACCAAGGCCGCTGCAAGTAGCCCTGAACTCAAGATCGCAATGGAAACCTGGAAAGAAATCAAATTCGAATTTGATACCGTTGACAAGATTGACGTCGCACATAAATAAGCGAATCAGTATTGATCATCCCGGACAGTGCGGGCTTTATTCAAAAACACCTGAAGCAAAGCCCCTTGTCTGGATTTAATCAGATTAAACGAATTTAACTAATATTGGAGTAAATCACATGAGTGACGTACAAGATTACAATTCAAGCCTGGGCGATGCCGCTACAAGCCGTAAATATGAAACATTTTCATACCTGCCAAAATTGAGCAAAGAGTCAACTCGCGCTCAGATTCAGTACATCGTTGATAAAGGCTGGAATCCGGGTATTGAACATACTGAACCAGAACATGCGATGAGCAACTACTGGTACATGTGGAAATTACCTATGTTCGGTGAAACTAACGTCGATACTATCCTTGCTGAAATTGAAGCTTGCCATAAAGCTCATCCTAAGAACCACGTTCGTTTGTTGGGCTTTGATAACTTTGCACAATCTGCAGGGGCGTCAATGGTCGTCTACCGCGGTAAGTCTGTTTAAGCAGGCTCGGGTAGTTATCTAGATTAAAGCCCCTGCCCGATAATACGGACAGGGGCTTTTTTTATGACTGGAAGTAATAAATAAAATGGCTAAACCAGATACATATGT
>JAUWSG010000105.1 GCA_030610155.1 Gammaproteobacteria bacterium | reverse complement strand
CGATGGCGCCAGAAGCAGAGGCCGGTAAAGAAGACGAGTCCAGTACACGGCAAAAATTCCGCAAAATGCTGCGTGAAGGTGCCCTGGACGACAAGGAAATAGAGGTTGAGCTCACTACAGGTTCAGTCGGCGTGGAAATTATGGCGCCGCCCGGTATGGAAGAAATGACGAACCAGCTGCAGGGCATGTTTCAGAACATGGGCAGTGGCAGCAAAAAGGCGCGCAAGATACCGATCAAACAGGCGTTCAAGTTATTGGCTGAAGAAGAAGCGGCCAAGCTGGTCAATGAAGAGGACATCAAGGGGCAGTCTATCGAAAACCTTGAGCAGAATGGCATCGTGTTTCTGGATGAAATGGACAAAATTTGTAAACGAGCAGAAACGACAGGCCCGGATGTATCTCGCGAAGGCGTGCAGCGCGACCTGCTGCCACTGGTAGAAGGTTGTACGGTGACGACCAAGCATGGCAGCGTGAAAACCGACCACATACTTTTTATTTCCTCGGGTGCTTTTCATCTGTCAAAACCGTCGGATCTTATCCCTGAGTTACAGGGCCGTTTGCCCATCCGGGTCGAACTGGCGTCACTGACGGTTGATGATTTCGTGCGCATCCTGACCGAGCCGGACGCCTCATTAACGGAGCAATACACCGCATTAATGGCGACTGAGGGTGTGAGCTTGACGTTTTCCGATGATGGCATTTCCCGCATTGCAGAAGTGGCCTGGCAGGTAAACGAATCAATGGAGAATATCGGTGCCCGACGCTTGTATACTGTGATGGAACGTTTACTGGAAACATTGTCCTATGAGGCTGCAGACCGGAACAATGAAACGATTAGTGTAGATGCGGCTTATGTTGATGGGCATTTAGGCGAGCTGGTAAAAGATGAAGATTTGAGCAGGTATATATTGTAGGGCAGGGGAAAGGGAAAAGATAACAGCTTACAGATAAACAATTGTCAGGAATTTTATTATGAGTGCAGCACATAAACCTACGGAAATTAATTTTCATCAAAAGTCGCGGGTGTTGGAAATCACCTTTGACGATGGGAAATGTTTCGAAATGACCAGCGAGTTTCTTCGTGTTTACTCGCCTTCTGCGGAAGTGCGTGGTCATGGGCCTGGTCAGGAAGTGCTGCAGCTTGGTAAGGAAGATGTCAATATCAAGCAAATCGAGCCCGTGGGTAATTACGCGATCCAGCTTCATTTTGATGATGAGCATAATACGGGCATTTATTCCTGGGAGACCTTGTATGATCTTGGTTCGAATCAGGAACAGTTGTGGAAGGATTATCTTGCACGCCTGGAAGAGGCAGGACATAAACGTAAAACCGTGTCTTGATGAGTGAAAACGTGACGAAACCGGATCCGCAACAAGAAGATAATGGCCAGACTACGCATTTTGGTTATCAGGAAGTGCCGGTTGATGAAAAGGTCAAAAAAGTAAGAACGGTCTTTCGATCGGTTGCCGGTAAGTATGACCTGATGAACGATCTTATGTCATTTGGTGCGCACCGGCTCTGGAAAAAATTTACCATTGAAATGTGCGGGATCAGGCGTGGGCAATGTGTCCTCGATCTGGCGGGTGGCACTGGAGATCTGGCCGCAAAGCTTGCGGGTTTGACAGGTGATGAAGGGACTGTCGTATTGGCTGATATTAATGATGCGATGCTTCAGGCTGGTCGAGCAAGATTGATTGATAAAGGTATTGTTGGCAATGTTGAATATGCACAGGTCAACGCCGAGTGTTTGCCCTTTGATGATAATACGTTTGATTGTGTCACGATTGCTTTTGGTTTACGAAATGTGACTGATAAGGCTAAGGCGCTTGAATCAATCAAGCGTGTTCTTAAGCCAGGCGGAAAATTATTGGTGCTGGAATTTTCCAAAGTAGTGCTACCTGTGTTGTCTACGTTATATGAAAAATATTCATTTAAACTTATCCCGAAAATCGGAAAATGGGTCACTGGCGATGAGGCGAGTTACCAGTATCTGGTTGAGTCGATAAGAATGCATCCTGATCAGGACACTTTATTGGCCATGATGGAAGATGCAGGTTTTGAGAGCTGTGAATACTTTAATATGAGCGGTGGTGCTGTGGCACTACATAAGGGTTATAAATTTTAACGGTATAGTATTGTTTTCACTTCAGGTGAGTTATGAAAATCCCGACGACATTCCTTACCGCAATCGAGGAGGCGATCAATCGTTATCTTGCGCTTGATCCTGTTTCTCTGGCGCGTTTGAGTGCGTACTGTGACAAGATAGTTGCGGTCGAAGTTAGTGGCCTGAATTTTGCCTTTTATATCACAATAAAAGAGAAAGGTGTCATTGTGTCCTGGCAAGAACCCGATCATATTGATACCTGGCTGATTGGAACGCCGGTCTCATTGATGAAAATGGGCCTGTCTAACAAAGCTGTTGATACAGAAAATATTATGTTTTCGGGTGAAGTTGAGATCAGGGGTGATGTTGAGTTGGGTCAGGCATTAAAAACCGTTTTTAACGAAATTGATGTTGATCCCGAAGAGCAATTATCAAAAATAACTGGCGATGTCGTTGCGCATCAGGTCGGGAACCTTGTGCGTGGAGGCGCGCAGTGGGGCAAAAAATCACTGCAAACACTTGAGCTTGATCTGGCCGAATATCTGCAGGAAGAAATTCATTTGGTGCCCAGACGCGAAGAAGTGAGCAGTTTTTTGTCGGAGGTTGATCAGCTCCGTTCTGATGTAGACCGCATGGAGGCGCGCGTCAAACGCCTGCATAGTACCGCTCACCCTTCTGGTGTTGATGGATGAAACTGTTTCGTATTATCGCCATAAACCGCGTGCTGGTGAAACACGGGCTTGATGAAATAATTCTGGCGACCCACTTTTTCCGGCCTATCAGTTTTGTCTTTTATTTTCTTCCATGGAACATCTTTCGTTCAAATACTGCGCCGCGTGGTGAGCGCATTCGTCGTGCATTGGAAGACCTGGGGCCGATCTTCGTCAAGTTAGGGCAGATTTTGTCAACACGGCGGGATTTATTGCCGGACGATATTGCAAAAGAACTGGCATTGCTGCAGGACCAGGTGCCTCCTTTTTCCGGTAAGCTTGCGCGGGAAATTATTGAGAAGTCCTATGGTGAGTCGGTCGATGATGTGTTCCTTACGTTTGATGAAACACCATTGGCTTCAGCCTCTATTGCTCAGGTGCATGCGGCGAAATTACTTGATGGTACAGATGTTATTATAAAAGTGGTGCGGCCTGGCATTAAAAAGGCAATAAGTCGTGATATCAGCCTGTTGTATTTTATTGCCGGATTGGCGCAGCGTTATTGGCGGGACGGTAAACGTTTACGCCCTGTTGAAGTGATTGCAGACTATGAGCGAACCATACTGGATGAGTTGGACATGGCGCGTGAGGCCGCAAATGCTTCCCAGCTCAGACGAAATTTTGATGGTTCTCCTCTATTATATGTGCCTGAGGTGTATTGGCCACATACAAATAAAGACGTCATGGTGATGGAGCGTATCTCAGGTGTGCCTATCGGTAATGTTGATGAATTGAGGGCGCAAGGTATCGACTTGAAGGCCCTGTCAGAGCATGGTGTTGAGATATTTTTTACCCAGGTGTTCAGTCACAATTTTTTTCATGCTGATATGCATCCCGGTAATATATTTGTTTCGCCGGAAGGGAAATATATCGCCATAGATTTCGGTATCATGGGGGCCCTGAATGTTGAGGACCAGCGCTATCTGGCAGAAAATTTTCTTGCATTTTTCAAACGTGATTATCATCGGGTCGCCGTGTTGCACGTCGAGTCAGGTTGGGTGCCGAAAGAGACACGCGTTGCTGATTTTGAATCGGCTATCAGGACGGTATGTGAGCCAATATTTGAACGGCCATTAAAAGATATTTCATTTGGGCATTTGTTGATTCGTTTGTTTCAGACCGCGCGTCGTTTTAATATGGAAGTGCAGCCGCAACTTGTGTTGTTACAAAAGACCTTGTTGAATATCGAGGGTTTGGGTCGCCAGCTTTACCCGGAACTTGATTTATGGAAAACGGCAAAACCTTTTCTGGAGCGCTGGGCAGATGAGCAATATGGTGTGCGTTCCATTATAAGATCTGTTGCTCGCAATGCGCCGGTATGGATGGAAAAGTTACCTGAGATGCCTGGTCTGTTTCATGAATATCTTCAGGCGCAAAAAAACAATGATCTGTTGGCGCAACAAAAAATCAGAGAGCTTCAGCAGATGAAGTTTGAGATCAGACGTGCAAATCGGCGTACCTTCAGGGTGGTTGCGGCATCGGCTTTCATTATTAGTGCGACACTTATTTATGCGCTGGATGATGGCAGTATGACGACGCTGGGTAATGCGCCTTTGCTAACCTATATGCTGGGTGGTTTGGGTGCGTTTATCCTGATTTTTTCATGGCCGGGCCGTCGAGACTAGGTGATCTTATCATTCATTTCAAATGCTCCGACTATTTTGTAAGGCTGATCATCCATCCTGTAAGTCAATAAGGCTTTTTAATGTTTAACTTTACCGCACTCCCGCCTCTTGGTTTATATATTCATTATCCATGGTGTGTGCGCAAATGCCCTTATTGTGATTTCAATTCCCATGAAGTGAAAGGAGATGTGCCGGAGCTTGCCTATATCAATGCGCTGGTCCAGGATCTGGAGCAGGATTTACCGCTGGTCTGGGGCAGAAGAATCAATAGTATTTTTATCGGAGGTGGAACGCCGAGTTTATTGTCGCCAGAATCTCTGGATGCATTGTTATCATCAATACGGGCAAGATTAGCTTTTAATCCGGGAATTGAAATAACCCTGGAGGCGAATCCGGGTGCCGTTGATTATGCCAGGTTCGAAGAATTCTATTCTCTAGGTGTGAACCGTATATCAATTGGTGTGCAAAGTTTTGCTGATCATTGTTTGCAGGCTTTGGGGCGTGTGCATAATTCTCAGGACGCTGTAATGGCTATTGAGTCTGCTCAAAAGGCCGGGTTTACTAATTTTAATATTGATTTAATGTTTGGTTTGCCGGGCCAGTCGATGACGATGGCTGAGAATGATATTAATACGGCAATAGCATTAAATCCCTCGCATATTTCCTATTATCAATTGACTATTGAGCCTAATACCCTTTTTTATAACAAGCCGCCTGTGTTGCCTGTAGAAGAAAATATTTATGCAATACAGCAGGCATGTCAGTCAAAGCTGGCTGAAAGCGGATTCAGGCAATATGAAGTATCGGCCTATGCCAGTGAGAACCATCAATGTGCACACAATGTGAATTATTGGCAATTTGGCGATTACCTGGGTATTGGGGCCGGCGCACATGCAAAAATCAGCAATGCGAGTGAACAAAATATCAAACGCTACTGGAAAGTGAAGCATCCGCAAGACTATATTGGCAAGGTTGCGACGTCGGGGCATATTAGTGGTTCCAGAACATTGTCACGAAAGGAAGCAGGATTTGAGTTTATGATGAATGCTTTGCGGTTGACTGACGGTTTTGAGACAGAACTTTTTACCCGGCATACAGGATTGCCAATTCTTGTTGTGGAAAAACAATTAAAAGAGGCGCAATTGCGTGGGCTGATTGAATGGGATGTCAGAAAAATTAGCCCGACGATACAGGGGTATCAGTTTTTAAATGATTTGCTGGAGCAGTTTTTACCGGATGATCCTCAAATGGATGGGGGGCGCCTGGAATGAATGGCAGGGGCCCTTATTGGCGGATTGTTGTTCTTTTATTATTTATCACGCTTGTCTTTTCGTGTAGCGATAAAAAAGAGCCGGGCCATATCGTTGTTTCGTCAGGCAAGCTTGATTTTGGCAGTAGTGTCTCGACGCTAAAATTCGATATTTACAGTAGCGCTGATGACATTACCTGGTCTATTGCAGGAAACCCGTCCTGGATTTCTGTTTCTGAAACAAAAGGTCTTGCCACTAAAGAAAATCATCAAATAATAATATCTGTCGACCGGAAAAAAATTCCTTCAGGGCAGCACGATGGAAAATTAATAATAACGTATCAAGGTGGCGAATTAATCATTCCGCTAAGCCTGTTTGTTGTAAATAGTGTGCCAGTTGTTGCGATTAAGTCACCGAAAAATAATGCACAGTATTCAGTTGGCGAAACCATTATATTTAGTGGTGTTGGTAGTGATCTGGAAGATGGCGCTCTGGACAGCCGTAAATTTATATGGCGCTCTGATAAAGATGGCAATGTAGGTGAGGGCAATGATTTTACGCGCACACTAAGCGAAGGCCAACACTTGATTTCCTTGTCAGTAGAGGATGTGCATGGTGCGACAGAAACAGCATCAATCATATTAAATATTATTGGTCTTGAAAAAGATGTGCAAGGTAATGGTCATCAAACATCAGGCCTGATTCCTCCTCGTAACACAACCGGCCGTGATTTTATTGATGGTGGTGCGAAGGAAACCCGTTCAAGAACCGTGACTCTGAGTATTTCAGCGAAAGACGAAACAGGGGTAACAGCATATTTTGTTAATGACAGTGATGTAAAAGGAAATGAATTCACACAAGAGCAAAAGATAAACGAATGGGTATGGATAAACATAGATCCTGCTGTCCGGTATAAGGCGGTAGTGAGTCATCTAATTGAGCATGATTACACGCAAGACGCAAAGATGTATGTCAATGTTTGGTTCATGAATGCGAAGGGCGTGATATCGCAGCCAGTACAAGGCAGCATTGTATTGGGCGTAAACATAACTGAACAGGGAAATGTTTTAAAAGCGCAGGGCGCGGGTGGATCTGTTGCTTTGCCAGGGGGTGGCCGCTTGTCCTTGCGTCATCAGGCGGGAGAGGTGGTGTCGATGTTTACGCCTGCATCTGTTCCTCCGCCGCCAGCCCCTGCTGTCGGGTCAGGATCGTTGAGTCAGTTGAGCAAGGACGATAATGAGTATAATAAAAATCAGAAAAGAGGCGATGCCAATTCAATTTATATTTATGGTTTTGAAAACGGCTATAATGGTTGGTGGGTAGACAATGGCTTGTGGGAAATAGGGATGCCTGCAGGTGGTAAACCAGGCGCGTGTTTCATGAATACCAATTGTGCTGGTACCGTGCTTTCCGGGCCATATTCTGATTATATTGCCAGTCGTCTGATCAGTCCGGCTATTTCATTGCCGGATGTGGAAACAAATCAACGTATTGTACTTTCATTTATCCACTGGTATTCGCTGCATGTCAATGATCTGGCGAAACTTCAAATTGCGGTTGAGACTTCTCCAGAAAATTGGAGTAAATGGAAAACATTATTGGTGCAGTCCGGTTTTAGTCGTAAATGGAATCCTGCACGTATAGATATATCAAAGTATGCGGGGAAAGCGGTGCGTCTCGGATTTTATTTATATCAGCCACCCAATACGGCAGGGGTCAAGGAAGGCTGGTATATCGATGATTTTTCAATTGCGTTTGCTAGATAAGAGCAGGGATGTGTGGCGCCAGTATGATGTGTCGGAGTAATGGTTTTAACTGGAATGTAGACGTTGAGGGTTAAAGGAATGGCGGTTAGGAAAAAAACAGGCAGGGTACGCCAGCCTTCGGGCAAGAGAAAAATAGATATATCGTTTTCTGGTTTTCCGAGAGATCTTGTGAAATTTTTGCGGGAATTATCGCGCAATAATAACCGGGAGTGGTTTCAGGAGAACAAGGATCGTTATAAAAAATCTATCGTTGCGCCATTGTGTGATTTTATCGTGGCCATGGGGCCGCGGCTGGAAAAAATATCCAATTGTTATGTGGCTGATGCCAGGCCGCATGGCGGGTCGATGTTTCGTATTTATCGTGATGTACGTTTTGCCAGGGATAAAAGACCCTATAAAGAACACGCTGCTTGCCATTTTCGGCATGAAGCAGGTAAAGATGCGCATGCGCCGGGATTTTATCTCCATATAGAACCAAAGGAAGTTTTTGCTGGCGGTGGTATATGGATGCCACCGAATCCGTCCCTGGATAAAATTCGCCAGGCGATAGTTGAAAAGCCGGAGCAATGGAAGAAAATAACCACCGGGAAAACCTTTGTGAAATATTTTTCTGCTGTGCAGGGTGCGGGCTTGAAACGTCCGCCACGGGGGTTTGACAAGGAACACCCGTTAATTGAAGATCTAAAGCGTAAGAGTTTTTTTGCAATGCATAAAATTGATACAAAACTGTTGTATACGCCTCAATTTATCACTGAAGTGGACCGCAGTTTTACGGCATTAAGCCCGCTGCTCGAATTTTTAACCCTGGCGCTTGAATTGCCTTATGCGCGCAGTAAAAGGCCTATTGGATTCATTTAACCTGTTATGAATGATGAAGTTGTTTGGTAAACTGCTGGAACTCAAATTGAGAATTTTAAACAATGAAATACTAAAGGTGATTAGCTCATGATTTCTTATTTATATGGATTATTTTTTGTGGCGCTGGCTGTTGCGGTGATCGTGATTCTCGGTGTCAAGAAGGACAAATGGAAGGCGGCCATGATTAGCGCGGCGTTGATATTGCTTACCGGTTGGGCTGCTTATTATTTTCATTTCGAACAAATTTTTGTCAAACGCTGGGGCGGAGTTATGTCTATTTCGATACCTGAAGGACGTTACCACATAGGCGCGACCTGGAAGGATGATAACCTCTGGATAGAAAACTATGATCCCAAAACCAATACCTGTCATTTCAGTGAATATTCCAAAGGGAATCTGCTGCAGGGGAAAGTTACTATTGATAATTGTAATCCGTTATTGCCTCAGTAAAAGTGGACGTGAAAAGAAAATTGTTTGAAAAACGTCTGGGGCTTGTATAAAGGCGGAGAGTGCAATATTAATTTTATGTTGAGAGTTATCGATAGATGAGTGACTTGATTGAGCGAGCCAGGATTTATGCGACGCAGGCACACCAGCGCATTGATCAACGCAGAAAATACAGCAAACAACCCTACCATGTTCATCTGGATGCCGTTGCAAAACACATAGCAACGGTCAGTGATGATGCGGAAATGATTGCGGCGGCATGGTTGCATGACACGGTGGAAGATACGCCTGCGACCCGGGGTGATATTGAGCTCCTCTTTGGTTTGTCAGTTGCCAGTCTTGTGGAAGAGTTAACGGATGTCAGTAAGCCAAGTGATGGCAACAGGGCCAAACGCAAGGCCATTGATCTTGCGCACAGTGAACAGGCCTCTGCGCGCGCAAAAACCGTCAAGCTGGCTGACCTGATCGATAACTGTAAGGATATTACCGAGCACGACAAGAAGTTTGCCAGAGTCTTTTTGCAGGAAGCGGGTGCTTTATTGAATGTGCTTGACGATGGTGATGAGCAGTTATATCAACAGGCTTGCCGGGTCCATGCTGAATGTATGCAGAAGGTGGAGCTCACGGTGGAGTCCCGATATGAGCCGGAGCAACTTGAGCAGGACGCAGGTGTTATCGCAGGTTTTGGAGATCAACATTTTAAACGTTTGTTTATGGAGCTGTTTGCGGCGCGTGATATCGCCGAAGGTTTATTGTCGTTTGATGTGGATAATGCCTGTAAGGATGTGAAAGGTGCGCTTGATCAACAGCGGCGTGAAGTAGGTAGCATCAGGGTCAATGGCGCGGTACAGGGTTACGTGCGTATACGTGATCTTGCAGGTGGCAAATGTGTCGATTGTTACCGGCAATTTAAAGCTGACCAGGTTGTGCCCGGGGATGCGTCATTTGTCGATGTGATACACGTGTTGACACGTCGCGATTTTTGTTTTGTCACGGTGTTGGGTAATGTGGCCGGTGTTATTTGCCGGGATGATATCAATAAACCAATGGTGCGCATGTGGCTGTTCGGTATTGTGACGATGATTGAGATGGCGCTTGTGCAGTTAATTCAGGAAGCATACCCGGGGCAGGTCTGGCAAGAGCATATATCGAAAGGACGTTTGGAAAAAGCAAAAGAAATACAGCTTGAACGGCAACGCCGTAACCAGCATTGCGCCTTGATCGATTGTTTGCAGTTGTCCGATAAGGGGCAAATCGTTATCAGTAATGAGGAATTGCTTGGCCGTTTCGGTTTTAATTCAAAAAAATCAGCGCAGCGTGGGATAAAAGAACTGGAATCGTTGCGTAACCATCTTGCGCATGCGCAGGACATTGTGATGCATGACTGGGCGCAAATTGCACGTATGACAAAAAATATGG
>JAUWSG010000182.1 GCA_030610155.1 Gammaproteobacteria bacterium | reverse complement strand
TATGAAGTGCGGGAAGATGCCCAGTTAAAAAGCGTGTTTATTGTTTTTTCAAAGGCAAAGCTTATGAAAAATAAATCCTGAAGTCTGCATGGATGGTGGTTCTAATTAATAAAAATCTTGTTTGTAAAATAGCACTTTTGATATTGGTCTCAGTTTGTTTGCTTCCAACGGCTTTTGCTGTGGAGAAAAAACAAGTGCTACGAGATATACAAATAAGTGAAAAGGCAAACGATGTTGCTATACGTGTAAATTTTAACAAGCACATTCGTGCAATAAGACATTTTCCACCAAATGCAGGCGAAATTCTACAAATTCAACTTGAGGTGACAGGCGATAAAAAATCAGCAGGTTCCCGGGATGATATAGATTCAGATATTGCTAAACGTGAATCGATGTTGCCACCAAAGAATAACCTGGTGCCTCTTGTATCAATTACTTATGAAGGTGATGTACCGGGTGGCCCTTACTTAACATTGCGCTTTAAGTTTGCAGTCGAATTTCGGCTTGAAGAAGGTAGTGATGGTAAGAGCATACTTATCCTGGTTAAGCGAGATAAAGGTAAATTGTCCGTCAAGGGATCAAAAGAGGGTGTCTCTCTCATTTCGGATCAAAAGATAGAAGAGTTGATGGCAGAGTCCAGGAGAGTACTGGCAAAAGGGGATTATGGCCGCGCAATTCAGCTATTTAACAAGCTATTGAAATTCCCTAACCACAAATACACTCGAGATGCGAAGGAATTACTCGGCCTGGCGCGAGAGCGAAAAGGCCAGGTTGCCCGCGCTAAACTGGAATATAAGGATTATATCCGTTTATATCCGAAGGGAGAAGGAACTGACCGTGTCAAACAGCGACTCGCCGCGATTAATGCTAAACAAAGACTGCCGAGGAAGAAGCTCAAGACAGTCAAAGGTAAAGATCAAAAATTCAGAATGGATACCTTTGGGCGATTTTTGCAGCGCTTTTTTCATGATCGAACTGACTTTGACTCCAATACGTCAGAACTAACATCGCTGACTTCCATTATCAATGTATCCAGCAGAATGAACGTCAAGAATTATGATATTCGTGCTTTTTTTAATGCGCATGATGTGCACGACTTTGAAAGATCAAGCCGCAGCCAATCCAGAGTTAATACATTTTATGTGGATGTAAGAAACAGGGTGAATGGTTTTTCTGCAAAACTTGGCCGGCAGTCCAGCAGTAAGGGGGGCGTATTTGGTCGTTTCGATGGTTTATGGGCATCGTATCAGTTAAATCCAAAATGGGTAATCAATGCAACAGTAGGTAAACCTGTAAACTTTTCTTCAAGCAGTATCGATGCGGATAAATCATTTTATGGCGTGTCCGCGACATTAGGTACCTTTCTGAATAGATGGGATGGTAATATTTATTACATTAATCAGAATGTAGAGGGGATAACAGATCGGGAGGCGATCGGTGGTGATGTTCGCTATTCAGATAAACGCTTCACCTTGTTCAGTTCGGTTGATTACGATGTTTCATACAGTACACTGAATATATTTTTACTTCGAGGTGGCTGGCAAATTAATAATAGGCTACGGCTTAATCTTAATTACAGTGATCGCCAGAGCCCCCTTGTATTTACATCAAATGCTTTACAACAGGAAAACGTTGGTTCATTTGATGAGTTGTTAGCTTTAAGTACTGAAGATGAAATTCGTGCGAAAGTTCTGGCGCTGACGTCCTCCTCAACACTTGGGTCAATTGGTGCGACGTATCAGCTGAGTAAAAATATGCAAATAAATGCTGATATCTCGATGACGACTCTTGAAGGAAAGCCGGAAGTTGACAAGCTAGTGCCTAATCCGATTAGTCCAACAATTTTGGCGGTTGAAGATACCGGGCCTGACCTCTCTATTAATACACAACTTGTTGCGAGTAATTATTTTGTTAAACGTGATGTGAATATCGTTGGCATAAGGTTATCGGATCGTGATACGCGAGATACTATACTGGCATTTGTTCGAAGTCGTTTTCCCTACAAACGAAAATGGCGTTTTGGACCACGTTTTGCTGTTGAGTATTTGAGTAACTCCAACGACGATAGTACGCGCTTTAAATATACTGTTTCAGGTAAGGTAGATTATCGATGGCGGAAAAAAGTTAATTTTGATGCCGAAGTGGGTTTTGAAACTACAAAAAATAATGGTGGCAATGCGTTGGATTTTAATCGCCTCTTTGTCATCTTCGGTTATTTTATCGATTTCTAGCATACGTCTATCGAGACTGTATGGTTTAGGATACTGACGGTGCCACAGTATGATTTGAGTACTTTCAGCACCATTCTCTTATATTTTTTTATTTTATATTTCCAGGTCTTATTCACACAATCGTATTAAACTAATAATGCAGCGTTAGTTTTTTGACGATCCACCCCGGTATTTTTTCTAAATAGATAACAAGCTTGCCTTGTAATCTTTACATAACATTCCATTTTTTATTTATTTTTTTCCCATAAAATATGTTTTTAATCTAATTCAGTATAAAACTTAAAATACTTTATTTTTTTATGGGTATTGTTAATTGCTTGATACTATAGTTTTTATCGCTGCCTTTCTCATCCCGTCGTACGGTTTTTAAAACTTAGTTTTATTTACTGTATGCCTATTACTTACATTTAACAGGGCGTATAGAGTCATTCTATTTGTTAGAAACAAAATAAAAAAATAAACAATACCCGCAAGAAAATATTGCGTTTATAACAGCTTGAATTTAATTTTTAAGTGACGCTAATCTGTTGTTGTTGTTGAATATTTTTCATTGTTATGGCAATCTTGTCAGGTATTAAATGGTTTTCCTCTCTCGTTGTGTTTGCTGCATTTAAAATAAAAAAATAGAAGAATATTTTACAAGGCGTTATTAAATTTTACATACGTTTATTGTTTTAGTTTAAAGAGAGTCAAAACTGATCATTAAAATTATTTTACCTTAGAGGTTGTAGTAAAAATAAAATAGTCAGCGGTTTACAGGAGATTGGCTGAAACAAATCTCCGATATGGAAAATTTGTAAAACACGTATCTGCGGCAAAAATCGGATTACGTGAATCGAGGAGGGGTGTCCTTGGCTGTTGGGTGTAGGCTTCTTGTAAGGGTAAGTCAGCGAGCTTTGTTGTTCGTCATTTTCCTGTTGTACGTGGGTACATCGCAGGGTGTTGTCCTACAGCCTTCGGACAGGATTTTTGATCACGATGTGACGAGTTTTCCGCTTACGGGTCAGCATCAATACGTAAAGTGCGAAGTCTGCCATTCCGATACCGAATTCAAAACAGTCCCCAAAAATTGTAGTGGATGTCATGACGACATCATCGCGCCGGGTAAAGATATTAATCATATCCAGACCACGGCTGAATGTGATCAATGTCATACGACAGAAGGGTTCTTGATTAGCGCGGTCATGGACCACGGCAATATTAGCGGTGCTTGTGCCAATTGCCACAACGGCATTATTGCAACCGGGCAAACGCCTGACCACATCCCAACGACCAGTAATTGCGAAGCCTGTCACCAGACGACATCGTGGATACCAACGACCACTGTTGATCATAATGAGGTTGCAGGTGAATCGTGTTTTACCTGCCATAATGGCGAACTTGCGTTTGGCAAGTCTCCCAATCATGTGGATACAACCAATTTTTGTGAAGCTTGCCATACTACAGCTTCATTTCGTCCGGCAATTTCCGTTGATCATGATGAGGTGTTAGGTTCGTGTTTCGACTGTCATGCAAAAATTTCAGGCCATTTTGATACAACTGAGGTATGTGAAGCCTGCCATAGTACTAAAGTTTGGGCGCCTTTGCCGGGTCGTACCGACCATAATGAAGTGTTGCCCGGCAGTTGTAATGCATGTCATGGTGTTTTATTGGCTGCGACAATCCAGGCGGTTGTTGCGCCGGGTCAATCAGCAGATCATGTGCCAACTGGAAGTATATCTTGTGACATATGTCATATAACGACGGCCTGGGTTCCCGCCACATTCGACCATAGTTTACCGGGACTGGTCACGACATGTGGTTCCTGTCATACCCCGGGTGTACGCGCCACATCTAAATCCCCAACACATATTGCAACATCAGAGATTTGTGAAGCTTGCCATGTTGGGTTTATTGCATGGGCACCGCTGGCGTCTGCGTCAGTGGATCACACTCAAGTGATTGGCGCCTGTTTCGATTGTCATAATGGCACCGTGGCCAGTGGCAAGAGTGCGACTCATATTCCTACCAGTGATGTGTGCGATGCCTGTCACTTGCCCGGCCCGACACCGTGGGTGCCAGTCGCATCGAATGCAGTTGACCATACGCAGGTCGTGGGCACCTGTTCCAGCTGTCATAATGGTACGTTGGCAACGGGTAAATCGGCAACACATGTTCCCACGATTGAAGAGTGTGATGTCTGTCATTCAACGGCAGCGTGGTTACCTGCCGCAGTCGATCACACAGCGTTTACGGGTAACTGTATAAGCTGCCATGATGGTGTGACGGCCAGCGGAAAATCAGCGGTGCATATATCAAGTAGTGATGTCTGTGATGCCTGTCATCAGAAATTCCCGGCGACCTGGATGCCGGTTGCGGCGATTGCGGTCGATCATACTCAGGTCGTGGGTGCCTGTTTCGATTGTCATAATGGCACGCTGGCCAGTGGCAAGAGTGCAACGCATATTGCGACGAGTAATCTTTGTGACTCATGTCACCAACCTGGACCAACACCGTGGGTACCGGTTGCAGCGATTGCGGTTGATCATACGCAGGTCGTGGGTGCCTGTTTCGATTGTCATAATGGCACCGTGGCCAGTGGCAAGAGTGCGACTCATATTCCTACCAGTGATGTGTGCGATGCCTGTCATCAGCCTAACCCGACACCATGGACACCGGTTGCGCCGGCAGCAGTAGACCATACACAAGTCGTAGGCGTGTGTTCAACCTGTCACAACGGTACGTTGGCAACCGGAAAATCGGCTACGCATATCCCAACGACATCAGAGTGTGATACTTGTCATGGCACAGCTCAGTGGATTCCCGCTGCGGTTGATCACACTACTTTTTCCGGTAATTGTATAACGTGTCACGATGGTGTGACGGCCAGTGGGAAATCCGCGACGCATATTGCCAGTAGTGATGTCTGTGATGCTTGCCATCAGAAATTCCCGGCAACCTGGTTTCCATTAGTCGCGAGTGCGGTTGATCACTCTCAGGTTATCGGGGTCTGTTTCGACTGTCATAATGGCACGGTCGCCAGTGGCAAGAGCGCAACGCATATTGCGACGAGTAACCTGTGCGATTCATGTCATCAACCGGGACCAACACCGTGGGCACCGGTTGTACCCACAGCAGTAGATCATACTCAGGTCGTGGGTGCCTGTTTTGATTGTCATAATGGCGCCGTTGCCAGTGGCAAGAGTGCAACGCATATCGCAACCAGTGATCTTTGTGATACATGTCATCAACCGGGTCCGACACCGTGGGCGCCGGTCGCCAATGCGTCAGTTGATCATACGCAAGTCGTGGGTGCCTGTTTTGATTGTCATAATGGCGCCGTTGCCAGTGGCAAAAGTGCAACGCATATTACGACAAGTAATCTATGTGATTCATGTCACCAGCCTGGCCCGATACCGTGGATCCCGGTCGCCGCAAATTCAGTTGATCATACCCAGGTCATTGGCACCTGTTCCAGTTGTCATGATGGTGTTATCGCTATCGGTAAATCAGCCACACATATTCCGACGCTAGAAGAATGCGATGTGTGTCATAACACGACAGCCTGGTTGCCTGCGTTAGGTCTTAGTGGTGTTGCGCCGGATCATACGACGTTTGTCGGAAACTGTGTGCTTTGTCATGATGCTGTAACGGCCAGTGGCAAGAGCGCAGCGCATATCGCCAGCAGTGATGTTTGCGATGCCTGTCATCAGGTATTTCCAGCGACGTGGGTGCCGGTAGCCGCAACCGCAGTGGACCACACGCAGGTCGTTGGAGCCTGTTTTGATTGCCATAATGGCACCGTCGCCAGTGGTAAGAGTGCGACTCATATTCCTACCAGTGATGTGTGCGATGCCTGTCATCAGCCCGGGCCGACACCATGGAT
>JAUWSG010000128.1 GCA_030610155.1 Gammaproteobacteria bacterium | reverse complement strand
TATGTAACAATAATAGTGTGCGGGACAAATGCTTTAAAAACTGGATACCCAGCCCAACACCTTCTGCGGCCCCTTCGATTACACCGGGAATATCTGCCACCACAAAACTGCGAAATTTATCAACACTGACAACACCCAGGTTTGGATACAGCGTGGTAAACGGATAGTCAGCCACTTTTGGTCGTGCGGCAGAAACAGCACGAATAAAGGTCGATTTACCGGCGTTGGGAAAACCCAGCAGCCCAACATCCGCGAGCACATTCAATTCCAGACGCAGCGTTCGTAAGTCGGCCGGCTCCCCTTTGGTAAACTGGCGTGGCGCCCTGTTAGTACTGCTTTTGAAATGAATATTACCAATACCATGCATGCCACCCTGGGCAACCAGCAGTTTTTGCCCCGGTCTTACCAGGTCACCAATCAACTCTTCGGTATCCGAATCAGTGATAATCGTACCAACCGGCACTTTAATATATAAATCGTCACCACTCTTTCCGGTACAGGCGCTCCCCATTCCCTGCTGACCTTTTTCAGCCTTGAATTGACGTGTATAACGAAAATCAACCAGTGTGTTTAAATCCATGTTTGCCACCAGATAAACACTGCCGCCATCACCGCCATCACCGCCATTCGGGCCACCAAAAGGGATAAATTTTTCACGGCGAAAACTGGCAATACCGTTACCACCAGCACCTGACTCTACTTTTATTGTGACTTCATCTACGAATTTCATTTTTTTAATATCTAACTCTGCAGAAAAATTTGTGGGTGACTCACAGTCACTCCATTGTTCAACCCCGTCATTCCGGCGCATGCCGGAATCCAGACTACCACGGCACCCTCTTTAACCACGAGGCTTCAGTACACATAACTACGTCACTACAGATCAGGATACAAATCCCGCCACTGTGGGTTCATCTCCTCAATCACCTTTATCTTCCAGGCCCGCTTCCAGTTCTTAATCGTTTTTTCCTGCAAAATGGCTGATTCCATCGTTTCATGTACCTCATACCAGACCAGAGTATGTACACCATATTTTCTGGTAAAGCCTTCCGCGACATTATTCTTATGTTCCCAAACCCGCTTCAACACATTGGATGTTACTCCTGTGTATAAAGTCCCGTTTCGTTTGTTAGCTAAAAGATACACACATGGCTGTCTCACCATACTGCCTCTGTCACCATCCCTGGATTCCGGCATGCGCCGGAATGACGGGGCTAATGTAATGTCTTGAGTAAAATGAATATTGACACTACACAAGGATACCTTACCCACATCCAACAACATTCTGTATTCCAACCCGTCATTCCGGCGCATGCCGGAATCCAGACTACCACTACGCACTCTTTAACCACGAGACTTAAACGTGCCTGATTGCAGGTCAGGGGATTTTTTAGAAACCCTGAGGCAACTGGAGGTCACGGTCGCTACGGACGGTCACTTCGCACATCCATGTGCTCACGTGACATAAGCACGTCCCTGTGCAAAAAAAAAAGCCCCGATATTAGCGAGGCTTTTTTAATAACATGTCTTAAAAAAAATCTTTAAGCGATATTGAATTACCCTGCCACAATACTGATAAATCGACGGCTCTTGGGGCCTTTTTTCTCAAACAAAACGATGCCGTCTGCTTTAGCGAATAAAGTGTCGTCTTTGCCTTTTCCAACATTTACACCCGGGTGGAAGGCGGTGCCACGTTGACGTACCAGAATATTACCCGCTCTGACCACCTCTCCGCCAAAACGTTTAACACCAAGCCGTTGAGCATTCGAATCACGACCGTTCCGGGTACTACCACCTGCTTTTTTATGAGCCATTTGTAAATCCTGCTATAAAGTAAATTCTTTTAAATAAATCCCAACTGATTCAAATCAGGCAGCTGAAATGCCAGTAATTTTTAATTCGGTAAAAGACTGTCTATGGCCCTGTTTCGAACGCGAATGTTTACGACGACGAAACTTGATAATCGTCACTTTATCACCACGACCCTGGGCTTCGACTGTCGCACTGACTTTACCGCCCGCAACATAGGGAGCACCTATTTTAATATCATCGCCATCAGCGATCATTAATACATTATCAAACTCAACCGTCGCGCCTTCTTCAGCGTCCAGTTTTTCTACTTTAAATGTCTGGCCTTCTTTGACCCGATACTGCTTTCCACCTGTGACTATGACCGCATACATGATAAATTCTCCAAAATAACCGGGTCTGACTAATTTTTAGCTACGCACCACCGCACCGCGATGAGCAAAATCGAGGGCGAATTTTAGCGTTTGCACACTGGCAGGTCAAACCTCATAATGCATTATAGTGAAAAATAATAAGCTTTTTTGCCAAACAGCCCTTTTAATGAGATAACACTATGAATACTATAGCAAATTCAGTCAGCGCAAGCCGGCAGCAAGATAATAATATCGCGGCAGTCGACCTGAATAATATCAAGCCCGGAGACATAGATAAGCTATATTCCCTTATAGAACAAGACCTTACGGCATGCAATCAACTTATTCTGATGCGCTTGCGGTCAGATGTCGCACTCATAAATCAGATTGGCAGCTACATTATTAACAGCGGCGGCAAGCGACTTCGGCCCGTTATCGCACTGCTCAGCGCGCGCGCGATGGGCTATCAGGGCGAGCATCATGTCCACCTGGCGACCATCATTGAGTTTATTCACACTGCCACGCTGTTGCATGACGATGTGGTGGATGCCTCTGATTTACGACGGGGTAATGACACAGCAAATGCCCTCTGGGGCAACCCTGCCAGCGTGCTGGTCGGTGATTTCCTCTATTCCAGAGCGTTTGAAATGATGGTTGAAGTCGGCGATATGCGCGTACTGGATATACTGGCACGTGCGACTAATACCATCGCCGAAGGCGAAGTCATGCAGTTGATGAACTGCCAGGACCCGGACACGACTGAAGAACGTTACTTAAACGTAATTCACTGCAAAACAGCCAAGCTTTTTGAGGCATCAGCCCAATTAGGCGGTATTATCAGTGGTTCCAGTGAAAACCATATAGATTTATTGGCAAAATACGGTATGCATCTGGGTACCGCATTCCAGCTAAGAGATGACGTACTTGACTACAGTTCGACACCGGAAGAAATTGGTAAAAACATCGGCGATGATCTCGCTGAAGGTAAGCCAACATTACCGCTAATCCATGCCATGCGGACCGGCACTCCGGCACAGGCCAAAATAATTCGCCATGCCATTGAACAGGGTGGTAAAAACGACATCGAAGCGGTAACAGAAATCATTACGTCAACAGGCGCTATTACCTACACAAATCAAATTGCTCAAAATGAAGCCCGATTGGCCATTGAAGCCCTTGACCAATTACCGCAAACCCCCTTCTCGGACGCCATGAGAGTCCTGGCCAATTTTTCAGTATCGCGCAATTATTAAGCAAACAAGCAAAATATTTCACCGCAAAGGCGCAAAGGACGCAAAGTTTTTTTAATATTCATTCTTTGCGTCCTTTGCGTCTTTGCGGTGATAAACAAGCCTTAAACAATACTCAGTCTCTCCCGGTAAACCATACTCAGGCTTATAATGTAAATTCCTCAAAAAAAGATGGTAATTTTACTTGTGCTTCCATAAAGACAGTCTATGATTACCTTGCTGCCAGGGAAGGTAGCATTATTCCAGTTTGTAATTAGCGAAGACCACCCAAACCCAAAGCCATCGCTAATCTGGAACCAGGCGAATTCAACTACTAGTGGGGGGATTCGCCTCCTTATTTCCCACCTTTATAAGATTGCCGCAAAAGACCTTGTAGGTTGGACTGAGGTACGAAGTCCAACAGCGGTGATGAATAATCTCCAGCATATAAAGCCTCATACCTCAGCACCTACCTGCATAGAGCCAGATTTTGCGACGCACTCTTTTTTATATTAATACGCCCATTGTGACCTAAACCCGGGTAATGAAAGTTGTTTTTCTCTGTTTGCACACCTCACTTTCACTTTTTGCTACATATAGTCATGGATTTTATGCCCGAGTTTTAGTTAAATAGTTGACCGGTCAAGATAGCCAGAGGTTTCTGGAACGAATCGGAGTGTAGCTCAGCCTGGTAGAGCACTGCCTTCGGGAGGCAGGGGTCGAAGGTTCGAATCCTTTCTCTCCGACCAAATAAAAATAACTATGGTAATCTTGCTTCTTTAAATACAGACCAAACTTTATAGAGAACCCTGTCAGCGGTTATTATTAGGCTATGTCAGCAACATCACAAATCACACCATCGTTTACCAGCAATGACGGCCTCCAGAATTATTTACTGCAGGGGGTATCACGTACCTTTGCACTCACCATCCCGCAATTACCTCCCGAATTATGCGAGACAGTATCCAATGGTTATCTGCTGTGTCGAATTATCGATACCATTGAAGACGAACCGGCGCTGAACGCACAACAAAAACACAGCTTTGCCGAACAGTTTATCCAGGTAGTAGATGCACAGTACGATGCAGACTCCTTTGCCCGCGAGCTTGCGCCATTATTATCGGACGCAACATTGCCTGCGGAGCATGAACTGATACAGATGACGGCACAAGTCATTCGCATTACTCATAATTTTCAACCAACACAACGCGAGGCCCTGAGCACCTGTGTGCGCACCATGTCCGAAGGCATGATTTATTATCAGCAGATGGATACCCGCAACGGATTGGCCACGCTCGACGAAATGGAGAAATACTGCTATTACGTTGCCGGCGTGGTGGGTGAAATGTTATGCAAGCTGTTTTGTGCATACTCACCTCAAATTAATCAGCACCATGATAAATTGATGAAACTGGCGGTGGCCTTTGGTCAGGGATTACAAATGACCAATATCCTCAAAGACATCTGGGACGACCATCAACGGGGTGCATGCTGGCTACCACAGGACGTATTCAGTCGTCACGGCTTTGATCTTGCCGAATTAAAGCCGGGTATGGATCATCGTGGATTTGAAAAAGGCCTGGATGAGTTAACCGGTATTGGCTTTGCGTGCCTGCAACAGGCATTGGAATATACCTTGTTAATACCACGTCAGGAAACCGGGATTCGTAATTTTTGTTTCTGGGCCATCGGCATGGCTGAACTGACGCTGCGTAAGGTACACCAAAACAAGCATTTTACTGACAGTCAGCAAGTAAAAATTACCCGCAAAAGCGTCAAACTGACTATTGCAGCAAGCAAGATTGCGGTGAATAATGATTTCCTATTACGCGCATTGTTTAACTTTACAGGCCGGGGCCTGCCACAACAAAGGCCAGGTTCTCCAGATTAAACCATATTTTTCACCGCAAAGGCGCAGAGGGCGCAAAGTTTTTTGTTTTAAAAAAAATCGGCATTCATTTTTCTTTGCGCCCTTCGCGCCTTTGCGATGAAATGAGTTATCTTTTATGACTTCAGGTCAACAGGTTTAGTGCCGATCTTTATATAATGCCACTATTATCCAGCTACCATGATAAAAACATTGCGCTTGATGCCACTCATCAAGACCTGCTATCCCATACCTGGAAGCCTCTACGATTACTTAACCAGTACCGGCTGATCTTATCGGGGCTTTTTGTTGTTCTTATTGTATTTAGAAATGAGCCCCTCTATTTTGGCAGCATCAATCCGCAATTAGCGACCTACACAAGCCTTGCCTATTTAATTTTCAGCGCAATAAGCAGTTTTACCATTCGCTGGCAACGCCCGGGTTTTACGGTTCAGCTCTACAGTCAGACACTCGCCGATATTGTTGCAATTTCAGTACTGATGTTCGCCAGCGGCGGTGTAGGCAGCGGCCTGGGGGTATTACTGGTTGTGGCCATTGCCGGTGGCAGCGTCATCATGGCAAGCCGGATGGCCAACCTGTTCGCCGCAGTGGCTACACTGGCCATTCTTCTTGAAGAGACCTATGCCAGCGCAACCTTTGCCTTCCCGGTCAGTTATTCACATGCAGGCATACTGGGGGCCACTTTTTTTGCGACGGCGATACTGGCTTATGTTTTGGCAAGAAAGCTGCGTGAGACTGAACAACTGGCTGCGCAACGTGGTGTCGACCTTGCCAATTTATCAGAACTGAATGACTATGTGATACAACGCATGCAGTCTGGCATCCTGGTCATCGATGCCAATGGTCGCATACGATTATCAAACAACTCTGCCTGGATCATGCTGGATATTTCTTCTCTTAAGGAAAACCAATCCATAGAATCTGTTTCTCCCCAGTTGTCAGAACAATTAAAAGCCTGGCAGATAAACCGGGCAACCGGTGAACCCCGGGTTTTCAAACCGTCAGGTACATCAACGGATATCCTACCGCGATTTATGCCGCTGGGTGCGGATGAAGCAGCCGGCACGCTGATCTTTCTGGAAGACACCTCTGTTATGGCCCAACAGGCACAGCAAATAAAAATGGCCTCATTGGGACGACTGACCGCCAGTATCGCCCACGAAGTCCGCAACCCCCTGGGCGCCATCAGCCATGCAGGACAATTACTTGCCGAATCGCCTAGCCTGGAAAAATCCGATATACGCCTGACAGAAATTATTTGTCATCATTCCGATCGCGTAAACAAGATTGTGGAGAACGTATTACAACTCAGTCGCAGTGATAAATCCAAACCACAGAAACTGGTATTATCAGACTGGTTAAACGACTTCGCCAATGAGTTTCGCCGTGACCAGCATATCGATGCAAACGAAATTTCTGTCGATGTCACACCACCCGAACTGGAAATTTTAATGGATCCCAGCCAGCTTCATCAGGTATTGTGGAATCTGTGCCAAAATGGTTTACGCCACAGCGCCGACTGGCCCAACATGCCAAAAGTAGAGCTCATCGGCGGCATTATCGAGAATGCTCAAACACCTTATATTGATATTATTGATCATGGCCCGGGTATTGATACCGAAACAGCACTGAAAATTTTTGAGCCTTTTTTTACCACACAATCCAGTGGCACCGGTCTGGGGCTCTATATTGCACGGGAATTATGCGAAGCCAACAATGCCCGATTGATCTACATCCCGATGCCCAAATCAGGCAGCTGTTTCCGTATCAGTTTTTCACATATGAATTTGTATCATTAATAGATTACACTCAACGCCATGAGTAAACCCCTTGCACTGATCGTCGATGATGAACCGGATATTTGTGAGCTACTGGCACTAACACTGGGGCGCATGGATATTGACACCCATGCTGCTGAAAACCTGAACCAGGCCAGGGCACTGTTAAAAAAACACGAATTTGATTTGTGTCTCACTGATATGAAATTACCTGATGGCAATGGCATCGAACTGGTTGAATATTTGCAACAAAACCATCCTGATATCCCGTCAGCCGTCATCACGGCGCATGGGAATATGGAAGCGGCCATTGTTGCACTCAAAGCCGGCGCATTTGATTTTGTGTCCAAACCGGTTGATCTGCAAATACTCAGAAAACTGGTCAATACCGCATTAAAACTCTCTAACCGCACCCCGCATAGTGATCGTCGTACCCGTGAT
Organism: Gammaproteobacteria bacterium; assembly: GCA_030610155.1. Lineage (GTDB taxonomy): Bacteria > Pseudomonadota > Gammaproteobacteria > SG8-11 > SG8-11 > JAADIM01. The sequence continues at coordinate 979 of JAUWSG010000128.1, read as the reverse complement.
ATCCTGCTGGGAGATTCAGCGCCAATGAGAGAATTGCGAGGTAAGATCGCCAAAGTCGCCCGCAGTCAGGCACCAATTTATATCAGCGGCGAATCAGGCACCGGAAAAGAACTGGTCGCCAGAATGATTCATGAAAAAGGACCCCGCACGGGTAACACATTTGTACCCATAAACTGCGGCGCTATCCCGAATGAGCTGATGGAAAGCGAATTCTTCGGACATAAAAAAGGCAGTTTCACCGGCGCGACAGCTGACAAACAAGGCCTGTTCCAGGCCGCCGATGGTGGCACCCTGTTTCTGGATGAAGTGGCCGATCTGCCATTAAACATGCAGGTCAAACTGTTGCGTGTGATCCAGGAAAAGGCCGTCAAACAAATCGGTGCCGCACAGGAAGTCACCATTGATGTCAGAATATTAAGTGCCACCCACAAGGATTTAGCGACACTGGTAGAACAAGGCAAGTTCCGCCAGGATCTTTTTTACCGGATTAATGTCATTGAACTCAATGTACCGCCACTGCGCGACAGAAAACATGACATCTCGATACTGATAGATCATATTCTGGATAAACTGGGCAAACAGAACAATATTGCCAGGCCATCACTCTCCGATAAAGCCGCACAGGCACTGCAAAATTACTTTTTCCCCGGCAATGTACGCGAGCTGGAAAACATTCTGGAACGCGCAATGACACTTTGTGACGACAATCTTATTGAAGAAGATGATTTGCAATTAAGTCAACAGGCAAACATGGAAAGCACGATGATTGCCGAAACGGATGACAATCTACCACTGGAAGACATGCTGGGGCATATCGAAAAAGAAGCAATTTTAAAAGCATTGGAAGAGACCAACCAAAACAAAACGGCGGCAGCAAAATTACTCGGCATGACGTTCCGCGCGCTGCGCTATCGCCTGAAGAAACTCGGTATCGACTAGTCCGGTTTAAGCCAGAGCCCGTTCACAACGTCTGGAAATG
>JAUWSG010000052.1 GCA_030610155.1 Gammaproteobacteria bacterium | reverse complement strand
TCTGAAGATGTGACATTGCTGCGAAATTACATGATTTGATGATGGTGTCGATATCAGACTGTGAGAGGGCAGAGTTGGAGTGAGATCGCTGAGAAAAAGCAGCAACATTATTTTGATTTACAGACATCCTGGCCCCCTGGTTTTACGATGCGTCATGCTTCCATTAAACCTGCAATAAGCATGCAGTTTTTGACCATAAAAGTCTGTGAATTGGTTCACAGGGAATAGAATAAAGGTTTGTTTTTACTGGCATATCAATAAAAAACATCTATATTACCCATATGTAAGATTTCGAGTGTTGTTATTAAATTTGACTTGGAAAAACCAAAAAGTGTATGAAATACACGGTGTTATATAAAATATTCCGAATGAAAAAAGTCCGTTTTGCTGTTTTATTGAGCGCTTCACTGCTGTTGTTTGCCTGTAATCATATGCCAGCAAATGAAGCTGTTGCTGTTACGGATAATACAGTTAAGAAGGAAAGCCAGGGACAAGCACAAGCGGATAAAAAAGCACCCGAGTCTGAAAAAGCTGTGATAGTGCCTGATGATAAGCCGCAACCTGCAACGGGTCGCGCCTCAGGTGCGCCGACCGGCGTTGCAACAGCAACAGGGCATAATAAGGTCATGATTAGCTGGCACCCTGTCAATGGTGCTGGCTCATATAATTTATATTGGTCCGAAAATAAAACAGCAAGCAAGTTATCAGGAAATAAAATTGCAGGTGTTTCTTCTCCCTATGTACATGATAATTTGAAAAATGGTCAGACTTATCATTATATAGTGACGTCTGTTAGTTCCGGGGGCGAGGGTGTTGCTTCCTCTGAGGTCATTGCCCGACCGATACAACCTGTTCCAGCTGCACCATCCAGCGTCACGGCCATACAGGGTGACGGGAAAATAAAAATTCGCTGGAACACGGTGAAGACGGCAACATCTTATAATATATATTGGTCAATGGATAAAAGTTTTACCCGGTCTTCAGGCTATAAAGTACAAAGCGTTATATCGCCCTATTCACATATCAACCTCGCCAATGGGACATCGTATTATTATGCAGTGACAGCCGTTAACTCAGGTGGTGAAAGTGCACTTTCATCTATCAAAATGGTTTCACCGCAGGTTGTTGTGCCTGCGGCACCGACGAGCGTATTGGTGGTGGCGGGTGAAAGACAAGTGAGATTGAGATGGGCCAGAGTTGCGGGCGCAGATTCATATAATTTGTATTGGTCAATCAAGCCTGGTGTGACTAAACAAAACGGGGAAAAAATTGAAAATGTGGTGCCCGGTGCCCAATACACTGAACTTACCAATGGGACAAAATATTTTTATATTGTGACTGCAGTAAATGCCGGTGGTGAAAGTACGGCATCAACAGAAGTGTCGACCGTGCCCCAGGTATCGACACCGGCTGCACCGGCAGAGGTCAACGCAGTACCAAGAGATGGCAAGATCATGGTTTCCTGGATGCCAGTTGAAGGCGCAAGTACATATAATATTTATTGGTCTGAAAACCCTAATGTCACAGATAAAACCGGGAAGGTAATCAAAAATCTTGTCTCTTCTACCTTTACGCAACCTGAGCTTAAAAACGCGAAAAAATATTATTTTGTTGTTACTGCTGTTAACGCGGGTGGTGAAAGTGCATTTTCCAGAAAGGTGTTTGCTATCCCGCGAGTAGCCGCACCTTCCGTACCGACCAATATTGTTGTGGAACCGGGTAATGGCATGGTGACTGTAGAATGGAAAGCGGTTGCAGGCGCAACCCACTACAATTTGTATTGGTCTTCAAAAGCAGGCGTGAAGACCGTAACGGCTAACAAAATCGCAGACATCAAGCAAAAGCAGTCTTTTACCGGGTTAACCAATGGCACGCAATATTTTTATGTGATAACCGCAGAAAACGCAGGTGGTGAAAGTGCGGCTTCAGTCGAATTGTCTGCTATACCTCAGGTGCCTGCACCCGCTGTGCCGGCGGGTGTTGCCGCCGTGTCATCAGATAAAAGTGTTTCATTTGCCTGGGATGAGGCCACTGGTGCGACATCCTATAACCTTTACTGGTCTACCAAACCAGGTGTAAGCCCCGAAAATGGTACCAGGGTCGAAAATATAAGTGCCAAAGAGTTGCACAGTGGTCTTCTGAATGGAGTGAATTATTTTTACGTTATAACAGCAGTTAATGCTGCTGGTGAAAGTGCGCCATCAATCGAAATGATATCCGTTCCGCAAGTGCCTGCGCCGCATGCTCCCAAAGGGATCACTGCAAAGATCGCTGACAGGAAAGTGATTCTTGACTGGAAGAAGACCCCTGGCGCAACTTCTTACAATATTTACTGGAACCAGAGGGGAAACGTAACAACGAAGGATGTGCAAATTAAAGGTGTCACGGTACCTTATACTCATACAGGTCTCAAGAATGGTGAAAGCTATTTTTATATTATTTCCGCAGTTAATAGTGGTGGTGAAACGGTCTCCCATACTGCGGGCGTGACATTGTTACCTGATGCGCCCGCTTTTACATCTCCAGAAGGCGGGGATGAACAGATCGTGCTTGACTGGAACCAGGTTGATAACGCTAAATCATATAGCTTGTATTGGGACACAGTCCCGGATGTTACGACTTCCAGTAATCGAATTGTAAATGTTTCATCTCCTTATACACATTCCGCTCTTACAAATGGGCTGACATACTATTATATCGTAACTGCAAACAATGTTAGTGGTGGTGCAGCCTCTAAAGAGGCGAAAGTGACGTTGGCTCCTGATGCACCCGTTATCTCTACTGTTACGGGAGGAGACAAGCAGGTCAAGTTGATATTGACCAAAGCGCTGGGAGCAACTACTTATCATCTTTACTGGAATACCACTGGAAATGTTTCAAAAGAAGATGAAAAGATAAAGAAAATTACTCCGGAATTTATTCATTCTAATCTGATCAACGGTACAACATATTATTATAAGATCACTGCAGAAAATGCCGGTGGTGAAAGTGATCTGTCCGAAGAGGTGAATGTCACCCTCATACCGGACGCACCAGTGATTTCAAAAGCCACTGTTGTTGATACCACGATCACTCTCAATTGGGCTGTAATGCATGGCGCGACTGCTTATCATATCTACTGGAATAATGCCGGTAATGTGACAGGCAAGGACAATAAAATCACAAGTACTGATGTAGCGTCTGTATTGTCGCCCTACGCACACCCAGACCTCGAAAGAGGTTCAACATATTATTATGTTGTCACCGCGCAAAATAGTGGTGGTGAAAGTAAACTCTCCGCTGTTTCTACTGCGACACTGGCACCGGATGTGCCAGCAATTAGTTCGCTTGAGGGTGGTAACAATCAGGTAGCAATAAACTGGAATGCGATGCATGGTGCAACATCGTATAATATTTACTGGAGTAATGATCCGGGTGTTGATCTTAAGTCAAGCAAGCTTGAAAATGTTTATAGTGCTAAAGTAAAAGATGTTTCACCGAACTATTTACATACCAAACAGCCAAACGGCGTCGCTTATTATTATCGGGTCACTGCTGTTAATGCGGGTGGCGAGAGTGGGCAATCTGCTGAAATGTCTATTGTGTTGCCACCTGATGCACCTGTTATTACTTCTTCTGCAGGCGGTGATACGACTACATCACTGATCTGGAACGCGGTCAATCATGCTCAATAGTATACGATTTACTGGGGCATTAAAAAAGGGGTTAATGCTCAAAATGAAAAAATAGTTAATGCGGTTTCCCCCTATTCATTCGCCAACCTTGAGAATCGAAGACCTTATTATTATGCAATAACGTCGAATAATTCCGGTGGGGAAAGCCTGTTTTCGACTGAGGTATCTGCAACACCACATAATCGATCCTTGTCACGTTTGTTCAAGGACCCAAAATTGCAACAGTGCATTAATGAGTTGGCCGAGTCGCGTAAATGGCAGTATGCAGACCAGATTGTTGGCAGTGTGTCCTGCGGCAGTAATGGTATTAAAAATCTCTCAGGCATTGAATTTTTGGTCAATATTACAAAGTTGTCACTTAAGAATAATTCAATCAGTGACCTGGAACCATTGTCAGGGCTGAGTAAGCTGACATCCCTGTCATTAAATTCCAATTCCATTAGTAATATAGAATCGCTCGGAAGTTTGAGTAACCTGACCAGCTTGCATCTTCATAATAATGACATTAGCGATGTAAGCGCGTTATCCAGTCTCGGGAAATTAAATTATTTGTCTTTATATAAAAACTCGATCAGTGATGTCAGTGGTTTATCAAGCCTCAGGCAATTGACCAGTTTGTACCTGAATAGTAATAAAATTCGAGATGTCAGCCCGTTGAAAAGCCTGGTGAACCTGACGTTTCTGGATCTTGGTCGTAATAATATTGGTGGTAAAGGCGTCGGCAGGGTTGATTCACTGACTTCTCTAGGCAATGCGAAAAATATGCACCTGACACGCAACCTGGAAATCTCCTGCGATGAATTATCCGTCCTGGTGACGACACTTGGTTCACCGCCGGTGGATACTGATGGCATTACGTCAAATTTTGATGTCGCGACAGCGGGCACCAATTGCACCAAACCCTGACCCGCATATTTCAGGGTATGCTGAATCAGTATTGAACCGCCAAGACGCCAAGACGCCAAGGACGCCAAGAAGTTCTATTTCTAAAGTCGCTACGGATGTTCAATCTTCCTGAGACATAAAGGGTAGCTGTTTTTGGTTTGGGGATTTTGTTAGAAACCCTGGGGCAATGGGAGGTCAGTGTCTCTCCGGGCGTCCTGCCCTCCCGAGACATAAGCACGTCCCTGTGCAAAACCTGATCAGGTCTCAGAATCCTGCTGCTCAATACGATACTGGCCGGGTTGAAGGCCTTCAATGGTGTGTGTGCCGATACTGTATCGAATTAAGCGCAGGGTAGGGTAGTCGACTGCAGCCGTCATGCGCCGAATTTGCCTGTTCCTTCCTTCCTGAATGGCGATTTCAATCCAGCTGGTTGGTATATCTGCGCGGTATCGTACAGGTGGGTCGCGGGGCCAAAGGTTTTTTGGTTCAGGTATCAGTTTGACCCTGGCGGGTTTTGTGAGGCCATCCTTGAGTTTGACGCCTTTGCTTAATTGCTGTGCTGCTTGTTTACTGAATTCACCGTCTACCTGTACCTGATAAGTCTTCCACAGTTTAAATTTCGGGTTAGCAATTTTATTTTGTAGACGGCCATCATCGGTGAGCAACACAAGGCCTTCACTGTCCTTGTCCAGTCGGCCCGCCGCGTAGATGTCAGGTATGTTAATAAAATCTGATAAGTTGGCCCTGCCGTCCTTGTCAGTGAACTGGCATAGAACGTTATAGGGTTTATTAAATAATACAATTTTAGTCATTGCGTCCGGATAGTAATATTTAAAGCAGTAGTGACTTGAGCTGTACTATAACAGGAATGCATTTATCCAGCGGCTCCTTGTTCGAAAATCCTGGAAAACTGATTCGGTAAAGATGCTATTACGACCATTCTTCTTCGATTGATGCAAGGTATCCTCTGTACATTTAATAAATAATCCCGGTGTATTTGGCCCGTTCTTTTCATGGATGCTTGTCACTTCACATCGATATTCTCATTGCGTGGGTTATGCCGGGGTGAATTTTACATAAGGTGTTTCCTGTATTGAACGGAAAAATATGGGCAGTAAAACTGATGGAATTAAATAGATTTTATGTTAAAAATCAGGAGCCAAAGGTCGTATTTTTGGCTGCGCGAGTAACAAATTTCCAGTTTAAATATGTAAAAAAGCATTCTGGCTGAAAGACTGTTTGCAGGATTATGAGGGTGTTTAAGGATTTGCTATCGCTATGTGATAAATCCGTGATGTTTATCTGTAATAAATCGTATGTGACATTGTCTGTAATTACGGGTATTTTACCGACAACGTACATAAATACGTTTTTTTATTAATCTTGGAGAGTATAAATGAAAATAAATAAATCTACTGGTGTTGCTCTGGCTCTGGCTGCTGCAGGTATGTTCGCCGCGGCGCCTATGGCTGTAAACGCGGGTTCTGGTCATGATAATGTTCACTGCTATGGCGTTAACAAATGCAAGGGTAACAATGACTGTAAATCAGCTTCAAATGCATGCAAAGGCAAGTCTTCCTGCAAAGGTAAGGGTTTTGTAGCGATGTCTGAAAGTGCTTGTGAAAAAGTTGGTGGTAAAGTTGGCGACTAGTCAGTTTTAACGCTAATGCTACATTGGGGAAGCCTCAAAGAATTTTCTTTGGGGCCCCTGGTGGCCTGTACCTGTAAGCGTAGGGGCCGCTGAAATATTTTGTGTTGGAACCCTCTAATGCCTGCAGTAGAAGATTCAGAAAAACCTTCATATAAGCCATCCGTTAAGACGACTGACAATCAACGGCCTTTCCTGGGCTATGGTCTGGGATTACGCCACGAGTATTACGATACTATTCTGGAGCAATCTCCAGCGGTCGACTGGTTTGAGATTATTTCCGAGAATTACATGGTCGATGGTGGCAAACCCCTTTATTACCTGGATGCGATAAGAGAGCGTTATCCTGTTGTGATGCATGGGGTGTCTATGTCCATTGGTGGCACTGATCCGCTGGACAAGGACTATTTAAAACAATTAAAACAACTTGCTGAACGTGTTGAACCCGCATGGATTTCAGATCACTTGTGCTGGACAGGGCAGGGCGGGCATAACCTGCATGATTTAATGCCGCTACCCTATAACGAAGAGGCAATTAAACACGTTGTTGAACGGGTCAGGCAAGTACAGGATTATTTAGGCAGACAGATACTGCTGGAAAATGTATCCAGCTATGTGACTTATCGTCATTCGCAAATGACGGAGTGGGAATTTTATTCCGCTATTGCCGAAGAAGCCGATTGCCTGATGTTGCTGGACATCAATAATATCTATGTCAGCGCGGTTAACCATAACTTTGATCCGCATGAATATCTTTATAATGTACCCTCCCAACGGGTGCGGCAGTTCCATTTGGCGGGTCATGAAGACCATGGTGATTATATTATCGATACCCATGATCATCCCGTTGCCGATCCGGTCTGGACACTTTATTCCGAAGCACTGGCACACTTCGGACCTGTTTCGAGCATGATTGAGCGCGACGATAACTTTCCGCCTTTTGAGGAACTTATGCAGGAACTGCAACAGGTGCGGGATATTGGTCAGCGTATTCTGGAACCCAGGGCAGCCCAAACAAAATGATCAGTTTGCAGGAATTACAATCTTCTTTTAAGCAATATTTGTTCGAAGAAGACCAGGTCATTTCAAACCATGTCACAGGCACACAGGTTGTTTCCAGTGAAAAACGTTTGGCAATTTATGCAAATGCATATCATGCTCGTCTGGTCGAAGCGCTGGAAACAGATTATCCGGCATTAAGCACAGTGATCGATGAGAAGGCATTTGTTTCCCTGTGTCACCAGTATACGCATGCCTACCCGTCTGAATATTATTCCCTTCGCTGGTTTGGACAACACTTCAGTGTGTTTATGAGAAAACACAAGGATTTTGTGGATGCTGAATATTTAGTTGAACTGGCTGACTTTGAATGGGCATTCATAATGGCATTCGATGCCGCTGATGCCAGCCTGGTCACTGAAAATGATATTGCCCGGATACCACAAGAGGCATGGCTTGCATTAAAAATGGTATTGCATCCTTCTGTGCAAATAATCAGGCAAAACTGGAATGTGCTTGCGATGTGGCGTGCTGCCAGGGATGAACAGCCGGTACCTGAGCCGGAACGACTTGAAGAAACGGCACAGTATATTATCTGGCGTGATCAGTCATCGACGACAACGCAGTATCGATATCTTGAACCTGATGAAGCGGTTGCGTTTGATATGGCTTCAAAGGGTGTCAGCTTTGTTGGTATTTGTGAGGCGTTGACGTCATGTGTCGAAGACCAGAATGAAATTCCGCTTCGAGTAGCCAGTTTGTTGAAGGGCTGGCTGGCGGCCGGTCTGATCGCAGAAATATCCTGGTAAATTTCTTTTCTATTTTTTCATATTCCCTTTTGTGTTGAAGAAGCTTGTATAAATTGCAGTCTTTCTGTGGACTTAACTGTTTGTGCAGATTGTCCGATAAATGATACAAGTTCATTTTATGATTTTAAGGATGCCCGGGGCCCATGTCTACAGCCAGCTCTTTTAAAAATATCCGCATTCTGCTGCTACTCTGTGGCTTATTGTTTGTTGTTTTAAATGCATGGCAGGTACGGGCACGTACAACGAGCTGGGAAGCACCGTTGTGGGTTGTGGTGTACCCAATCAATGCGGATGGCAGCGAAACGACAAAAAATTACATCGATAAGTTACAGCATCATCATTTTGAATCAATCGAAACATTCATGGCAGAACAGGCGCAGGATTATAATTTGTCTTTGAGTCGACCTGTGACAGTTAAAGTGGGTCCGCAGATAGATGAGTTACCGCCCAGACCGCCTGAAAGCAGCAATATACTGGCGGTTATGTGGTGGAGTCTGAAAACGCGCTATTGGGCATCTTCTATTACTGATCAGTATCAGGGCCCGCCAGCAGATATACAAATGTTTGTTGTTTATTATGACCCGGAAAGAAAACGGGTGCTGGACCATTCGCTGGGATTGCAAAAAGGCTTGTTGGGTGTGGTCAATGCTTTTGCGACACGCTCCGTGACCGAGTATAACAACGTCATCATTACACATGAGTTATTACATACGGTTGGTGCATCAGATAAATATAATTTCCAGACCCATCAGTCTGTTTTCCCCCAGGGTTATGCTCAACCCGATCTTTATCCACTTTATCCGCAAAACAAAGGTGAAGTGATGTCCGGGACAATCCCTGTGTCTGATACCGAGTCCGTACACCCGAGGTCGTTGCATGACATCGTGATAGGGAAGGTGACGGCACTTGAAATCAACTGGCTACAGTAATAATCCGTATCCCTGTATGATCTGCGCTACTATTATTAAGTGTGTATTAATTCAATAAATTAATAATCCCCGGCCGGGATGCAAAAATGGCATAATGTGCCCGGGCTGATCTTATCCCGCCAATTAATTGTACTCATCAGTTACAAAATCAATATTAAACCAGAGCTCTTATGTCGATCAGTAATATTAGTTATTATTTTTGGTTGTTAAAACGTAAATTGAGTGAATTTTATCGATCAGGATATTCGCCTGATTTTCGTCGATGGGCAATCGTTCTGGTAATAGCGTTACTCGTCATCTTTCCATTGTATGTGGTTTACCTCGACTCTGTCGTACGTTCCCAGTTTGAAGGTAAACGCTGGGAGTTACCCGCGAGAGTGTATGCGCGACCCCTGGAATTATTTTCCGGGAAAGAAATTACACCCCAACAGTTTTTGAGAGAATTAAAAGTATTAAATTACAGGCAGGTTACTTCGCCTACCCAGCCAGGTTCATTTTCACAAGCTGACGATATTTTTCATGTGATTACCCGTTCGTTTACATTTTGGGATGGTAAGGAGTCGTGGGTCCCGGTCAATATCGAATTCAGAGAAAACCGACTGTTTAGTATGACGCATACAGGAAGCGGCGAAGCACTGGGGCTGTTGCGTCTTGATCCGGCACTGATTGGCAGTATTTACCCAACGCATAATGAAGATCGCATTCTGGTTAAAATGCAGGATGTCCCGCCATTATTGATAAAAACATTATTAACGGTAGAGGACAGGGATTTTTATAGCCATCATGGCATCCGACTGCAATCTATTGTGCGTGCTTTATTAGCCAATTTACAGGCTGGAGGCACTGTGCAAGGTGGAAGCACATTAACACAACAGCTGGTCAAAAATTTCTATCTGAGTAATGAGCGTACATTGTGGCGGAAATTTAATGAAGCGATTATGGCATCGTTGCTTGAGCTGCATTATGAAAAAGATGAAATTCTTGAAGCTTATTTGAACGAAGTATACCTTGGCCAGGACGGCAAACGGTCGATACACGGATTTGGTCTGGCAAGCCAGTTTTACTTTCAGCAACCGTTACACAATCTGCAGCTGGACCAAATGGCTTTACTTGTCGGACTGGTAAAGGGTGCATCTTATTATGACCCGCGCCGGCATCCTATGCGGTCGCAAAAACGACGCAACCTGATTATCGAGATGATGCTCGAGCAGGATATTTTGCAGGCCGCTGTTGCCAGTAAGGCACAGGATGCGCACCTGGGTGTTAGTAAAGTTGCTGCCAGTGGTGTCTCACAGTTTCCTGCTTTTATTGACCTGGTTCGACGACAGCTACGACGAGACTACCAGGAGGAGGACCTGACCTCTGAAGGGTTACAGATTTTTACCACGCTGGACCCAATGGTTCAGTACGACACCGAAAAAGCATTGTCAGGACGCATAAAGCAATTGGAACGTTCCCGTGGCTTGCCAGAGGAAGAATTACAGGGTGCCGCTATTGTGGTGAGTGTCCATGGTGCGGAGGTGCTGTCTGTTGTGGGGGGGCGTAACCCCCGGTTTGCGGGTTTTAACCGGGCACTGGATGCTGTACGACAAATCGGTTCCCTGGTTAAGCCCGCTGTCTATCTGACCGCGCTGGATCGGCCTGATTATTATACGTATGTCACTTTGCTGGAAGACAAGCCACTGAAACTAAAAGCGGGTAAGGAAAAAGACCAGTATTGGCAACCGCAAAACTTTGATCACCAAATGCATGGGTTGACACCTTTACATACCGCAATGGCGAAATCCTATAATCTGTCAACAGCCTATCTGGGACTGGAACTGGGGTTGCCTGACGTGCTGCGTACACTTCGCTGGCTGGGAATAGAGCGGGAGTTTAATGCCTATCCCTCTCTTTTGTTAGGTGCTGTGGCGTTGTCGCCGTTGGAAGTCACCCAGATGTATCATACTCTGGCGAATGGTGGTTTTCGTGCCAAGTTGCGGGCAATCAGGGCCGTGCTGACGGTCGATGGCCAACCCCTGCAGCGTTATCCCTTGTCCATCGAACAGACGGTTGGCGAAGATTCGGTATTTTTGTTGAATACGCTGCTTCAGGAAGCGGTTCGTGAGGGGACAGGACGTTCTCTGTATAACAAGCTACCAGACTCTCTGGCAGTGGCAGGTAAAACGGGTACAACGGATGAGCTTCGCGATAGCTGGTTTGCCGGGTTTACATCAGACCGCCTGGCGGTGGTCTGGTTGGGCATGGATGATAACAAGACAGCGGGGCTGACTGGTTCAACCGGCGCATTGCAAGTGTGGGGTGACATCATCAAAGCCATTGGTGCTCAGCAAACTGTGTTCCCTAAGCCTGATAATGTAGAATATGTCTGGATCAACCCGCTAAGCAATCGTTATGTGAGCCGGTTCTGCGATGGTGCTGTACAATTCCCGTTTATTATAGGTTCGGCGCCAATAGAAAAGTCCAGGTGTAATGAAGGAGTAGAGCAGGGGAATAATGCAGGGCAAAGATAACAGGGAAAAGATAAAAGTTGATCTGCGAATTATAATTTGAATAGTAAGGTTTATTTTATGAAGTTGAGTCGTATATGTGTTTTATTGGTTTTTATGGTTATAGTCGCGGCATGTTCTACTATGCAAGACCCGGCTTCTATTGAGGATGTTTCGGGAAGTGCATCAATGCCCAGTGCAAATAAAGCAGTTGTTGCCTTACTGGATAATGCCGGACAGCAATATGACGCAGGCCAGCTGGAACCAGCTGCTGCGACGATTGAACGTGCGTTACGAATTGAGCCAAAAAATCCGCAACTATGGCACCGTTTGGCGCTAGTGAGGCTCGAACAGGGACAGTATAATCTGGCTGCGAATCTGGCCGCCAAATCCAGTTCTTTTGCAGCAACTGATGCAGTCAGGTACCGGGTATTGATTGAAAAGAATAGAGAAATTATTAATCAGGCAAAGCACAAGCGCTCCTGATCATAGGGACGTCAAGATTTAAGCGCTGGATTTATATCGACTTTTGCTGCACATCGGGCTAGAATGATGGCATCTTAATCACCCATTGAGCACAGTTTAATTATTATTATGTCGCATCGAACTAAATCTCTTTCCTTATCAGAAGGGTCAGCGCTTCAACGAATTATTCGTGAGATACGCTACCATGAAGCATCACGGCAGTTGTTTGCCATTCTTTTTGTTGTGCTTGTTAGTGTATTGGGTGAGCCGAATTTAATTTTGTATATTGCGGGCATTCCTTTTATTGTTTTGGGGATAGTCATTCGTATGTGGGCCTCGGGTCACGTCAAGAAAAACAAGATGCTTGCAACGGATGGTCCTTATGCTTATGTCAGGCATCCACTTTATGTTGGTAATATTTTACTGCTGGTCGGGTACTCAATTTCATCGGGTTTGTGGTGGAGTTATTTGTTAATGGCATTTTTGTTGTATCTGTATTATCCGCCAACAATTCAATATGAAGACGCAAAGTTACATAAGTTATTTGGTGAAGATTGGGAGCGCTGGAGAGGCGTAACAAGTGCGTTGATTCCAAGTCTGAAACCATACTCTTCTTCTGGAGAAAAAGGCGGCTGGTCTTTTTCCCAGAGTCTGCGTGATAATGGTGAGCCCATCATTGTTGCCTTCCTGATCTTCTGGCTTGTCTTTCTATTCTTTCAAATCTGATTGTTACATCCATCATCAGCTTATATGCGCTAATATTCTATGCTCAATGATCTAAAAGATCTCCCTGAAAAAGAGCTTCTTCAGTGGATAGAGTCGAGTATTCGAAACAAAGAAAACATTCTCGGCGAAGGTTATCATGGGGCTGCATATTTGTATGAAGGTCATGGTCATCGCCTTGTTGTAAAAACACCGCTTGGCAGTGGTGTTCTTCGCTGGTTCCGTCTGATTCAGTTGCGTCAGGAGTATGAAGTATACTTAAAACTTACAGGGATAGAAGGGGTGCCTGCATGTTATGGTTTGCTGCAAGGCCAGTATCTGTTGCTTGAATATATTGACGGAGAATCGTTACGCACAGCAGAAGTTAATGATCATCAGCATTATATGGAAAAGTATCTGCAACTGATAAAAAATATTCATCTGCGTGATGTTGCTCACGGTGATATGAAGCGGAAAGAAAATTTACTTGTAGTAGGTGGCAAGGAGCCCTGTATTATTGACTTTGGTGTTGCTGTTATCAGGAAGCAGGGATTTCATCCATTAAATCGTTATTTATTTAATCTGGCTAAAACAATCGACTACAATGCCTGGGTTAAACATAAATATCGTCGGGACTATTCAAACATTTCTGAAGAAGACAAGCAGTACCAGAATAATACGGTAACAGAAAGAGTGTCACGCTGGGTAAAGAGAGTAGTCTTTCCTTTTATCAGAAAAGCTTGAGAATCTATGCGAGCATTTCAGGCGCAGGATTTTCTATCATCAATTGAGCTATTTTCATTTAAAAAACGCAGGCGATCAATTCAGTCACCCCGGGCGAAATCAACAGAGATATTTTCTAACGCTGCCATGATATCTTCAGTGTTATTATGAGGTTATAAACTTCAGTAATTGATCGATAGTGCGTCAGACGCGGATTGATTTTTAGTGTATTATCGATATCGCTTTACAGTGATGGATTACACTTTAATAGCAGTAAATACAACAGGTTACAATAATAAAAGAGATGTAATTGTAGTGAACATGCCAGACAATAAAGAGCCTATCGTTACGGTTGAAGTAGGTGATAATCAGATCACTATTTTAGGGACCGCACACGTTTCCAAAGCCAGCGCCGAGACCGTTAAAACCCTTCTTGCTTCCAATGAATACCAGAGTGTGTCATTGGAGCTTTGTCCCAGCCGCCATAATGCCATGGTTAATCCCGATGCGCTGGCAAAGATGGATTTGTTTAAGGTGTTACGTGAAGGTAAGGCACCTATGGTGATGGCGAGCCTGGCGCTGGGAGCTTATCAACAACGCATGGCTGAGCAGTTTGGTATTGAACCCGGTGCGGAAATGCGGACCGCCATCCAGTCAGCAGAAGAAAAGAAAATGCCGGTGCAATTGATCGACAGGGAAATTGGCACGACTTTAAAACGTATTTATCGAAACATTCCCTGGTGGCGTCGCTTGAATTTGTTTACGGGATTAATGTTCAGTATTGTTTCCCGGGAGGAGGTCTCTGAAAAGGAAATTGAATCACTGAAAGAAGGGGACATTCTCGAATCCACCTTTTCTCAATTTGCGGAGCAGGCGCAGGATTTGTATAAGCCGCTCATCGATGAACGCGATCAGTACATGGCAGCTCGATTACTGGAAGACATTGCAGGTAAGACACAGCATCATGTGCTTGCGGTGGTGGGTGCGGGCCATATGAAAGGTATGCAAAACTACCTGGAACAATACCAGCCGGCGATGGCTGAAAATCCAGGGCAAATAAAACAGGTTATTGAACAACTGGATAATATCCCTGTGGGTAGTCGGTGGCTTAAACTGATCCCTGGGGTAATTGTTGCGGTTATTCTGCTTGGTTTTTTGATCGGGTTTAATCGTAGTTCTGATTTAGGTATGGAACTGGTGGTGGACTGGGTTGTCATTAATGGTGGTTTGGCCGCATTGGGCGCACTGATTGCCCTGGCGCATCCCGTGACGATATTCGTTGCATTTATCGCAGCGCCCCTGACCTCACTCAACCCCATGGTGGGTGCAGGGATGGTAACCGCAGCCGTTGAAACGTTCATGAGAAAGCCCAGTGTCGGCGATTTTGGCAAGTTACGCGCTGATACCACGAGTTTAAAAGGCTGGTGGCGTAACCGGGTCACGCGGGTCTTACTGGTGTTTTTGTTAAGTACATTAGGGTCGGTGTTCGGGACATATATCGCGGGCTTTCGGATTTTTGAGAAGTTGATGAGTAGTTAAATCAGTTTCAAGTAGCAAGTCTCAAGTAGCAAGTGCTGACTAAAATCGTCATTCCGGTGTATACCGGAATCCAGTCTACCACTGTACCCTCTATAACCACCTTAACTTTCCACTACGCATGACTGTCGTAGCATATTCGCCCCTGTCATCATCCCTGGATTCCGGCATGCGCCGGAATGACGGGCTTGGTAGTGCTGAGTGTAATTTTGTGATCCAATTCACATCCAGCCTGATTTAGCTGACGTACATTAATTGTTGGGTGGTTAAACAATAATTATGGGTTTCAGGGTGTCAGTATGTTTAAATCAGTTGCGTCGTTTTCTATTGCT
>JAUWSG010000153.1 GCA_030610155.1 Gammaproteobacteria bacterium | reverse complement strand
TGACTTTTACGAATACGGCATGCCCGGCAGGACAGGTGTGTTCAAAGGCAGATAACCCCTCATGATACCAATGAGCCATGATAGCTTGTGCGCTGTCTTCCAGGTAGGGGACGTGTATTTGAATGGTATGTGTCTGGCCTATGCGGTCCAGTCGTCCGATACGCTGCTCCAGCAAGTCCGGGTTCAGGGGGAGATCAAATAATACCAGGTGATGCGCAAACTGAAAGTTTCGACCTTCACTTCCAATCTCGGAACAAATCAACATTTGGCTACCATTTTCCTGGTCAGCAAAATAGGCGGCAGCACGGTCACGTTCTATAATGCTCAGTCCTTCATGAAAAACGGCAGCATGAATGCCTGCGCTGGTGCGCAAGGCGTCAGCAAGATCAAGCACTGTTTCAGCATTTGCGGTGATGATAAGGACCTTGCTCGGTCTGAGTTGTTTAATCTGATTACATAGCCAGTCAACTCTTGGGTCAATTTTGGTCCAGTGTGTCTGACCGGGTTTGCCGATTGCCTGATAGAGTATTTCGGGCCAAAGGAACAGGGCGGGGTCTATTTTTTTTGATGATGAGATATATTTCTCATAACAGTCCTTATAGGCTTCGGGGAGAGGCAGGGCAATGGACGTGACTTTTCTGTCAGGAAAACCTTTGACTGCTGAACGTGTATTACGGAACAACACCCGGCCCGTACCATGACGATCAAGCAGGTGTTCAATCAAATCCTGTTTTGCCGCCGTTTTATCTTCTGCGTTGGCGTTTGTACTGTCTTGCAAGGTATCGAGTAAAGTTTGATTGTCACCTTCTTCGATGGTGTCTGATAAGGTTTTATACGCGCGTTCAGACAAGGGTTGATCACTTATTAATTCTTCAACGGCTTCGGCAACAGGTTCATATCGTTCTTCTTCGCTAACAAAGGTATCGAAGTCAGGGAAACGGTCAGGGTCAAGTAATCGTAAGCGGGCAAAATGACTGGCCTTGCCTAGTTGCTCTGGTGTTGCGGTGAGTAACAAAACACCTTTGGTTTCAGTCGCCAGCAACTCAATTAATTCGTACTCCAGGCTGGCCTCTTCCGGAGACCATTCCAGGTGGTGGGCTTCATCAACAACCAGCAGGTCCCAGTCACCGACATAGGCCTGTTTAAATCGATCGGGATGACGGGTGAGAAATTCAAGGTTGCACAGTACCAGTTGTTCTGTGTGAAAAGGGTTTTCCTGTTCGCTGCTTTCTTCAATGGCCAGACAGCGTTCCTCGTCAAAAACACTGAAATGCAGGTTAAAGCGGCGCAGCATCTCAACCAGCCATTGATGTACCAGGGTCTCCGGTACCACGATGAGTATACGCTGCGCGCGTTCAGTCAGAAGCTGGTGATGCAGAATCATGCCGGCTTCAATTGTTTTCCCCAGCCCTACTTCGTCTGCCAGCAGGACACGAGGTGCATAGCGGTTCGCGACTTCATGAGCAATATACAATTGATGCGTAAGCAGGCTGGTGCGCCCCCCCGTCAAACCACTCAAGTCGGAGTGTGCGAGTCGATTGACCTGCAAACGCGTCTGGTAACGTAATTCAAACCATTTGTCCTGGTCGATTTGACCATTAAACAGACGGTCAGTCGGGCGGTTTAACTGGATAAAGTTGTCCAGTTGCGCTTCTTCCAGGCGGGCTTTTGTACCGTCACTTTTCGAACCTGAATAGCTTAACAGGCCATCGTGTTCTTCGACTGACTCAATATTCAGTGACCAGCCATCACAACTTTTCACACTTTCGCCTGGCTCGAAAGCGGCACGTGTCAGGGGGGCTGTTTGTTTGGCATAGGTGCGGGTTTCACCTGTGGCGAGAAAAAGAACTGTTACGGTGCGATGTTCGACCGCTAATATGGTACCCAGCCCCATTTGTAATTCGGCGTCACTGGTCCAGCGTTGGCCGGGGATGAATTCCTGCATTGCGTCTGTGTTTCCTGGCTTTTTGTTTATGACTTTTTGTTTATGGGAATGGGGGGCGCCATAGTAGATGATTTGTCGGAGAAAATCCTGTTTTCGCCGGGTTTCGAGGCGGGATTGCGCTATCTATTTGATACTTATAGATTGACCATGACATATTTGAGGGTATTTGGGGGCGGTGGCTTTTGCAAGGCCGGCGATTGTGGTAGAAGAGACGATTAACTACGTTATCAAGATATTATCAGAAGGAGCATTACATGAGTGTTGTAAAATTAATCATTACTTTTAGCCTGTTTTTATTTATTTCTTCACAAGGTTTTGCCGGGGATGCAATGAGCAAGACAGTCGAAGCCGTTCATCTGGAGAAAGCACAATTAAAAGGCAAGCAGGTCACCGTTAAGGGAAAGGTCACCAAGGTCAATAATGGCATTATGAAACGTAATTTTCTGCATGTTCAGGATGGCACGGGCGGCAGAGACACGAACGATTTGATCGTCACCAGTGCTGAAACGGCGAATGTAGGTGACCAGGTGGTTGTTACCGGTACTGTGGTGCTGGATACCGATTTTGGTTTTGGTTACAAATATCCACTGTTGGTTGAAAAATCATCTATTAAAGTGCAATAGAAAGAAGCGATCCTCGGGTCGCTATCCATTGACGAATTGAGGGTGTGATTCTGAAAGATAGATTAACAGAACTGGAAAGTCGTATTACTTTTCAAGACGGTACCATCGAAGAGCTAAATGACGTTATTGTCAAACAACAATTTCAGGTTGATAAACTGGAAAAAAATCTGGAAATGATAAAAGCGCAATTAAAAAATCTGGCGCCGTCCCCGATTGCATCCGAAAAGGAGGAAACGCCACCTCCGCATTACTGATTGTTTTTTTAGCCACAGAGAAGATTTTTTACTTTTCTGTGGCTAAACAATAATCCAGAGGTTGCTCCTATATCTTATGAAGACAGAAGAATATTCTATTAAATCTGAGCCTTATTATGAGCCGATCGGTGATGAAATCGAAGTGTTCGAGGCGGCCTTCAATCAGTAATTGCCTGTTTTATTAAAGAAGCTGCCGCTGAAGGTGACTGATATATACCGGCGCCTGACGACTTGATCAGAGGTTCCTATTAAAAGCCATGTTGAATTCACTTGTCTATGTCGATGTTAGCCCGATTCATGGCAAAGGGCTATTCGCAAAAAAATTTATCCCGGCTGACACTGTAATTGGCACACTTGTGGGCGAGTATACATTCTCGAATGGCGACCATGTCTTGTGGCTCGACGATTTCACCGGACTAAAAGTGTTGTGTGATTTCAGGTATATCAACCACAGTGATGCCCCGAATGCGGCTTATTTCAATACACTTGAAGTATGCACTATCAAGGATATTCTGCCAGATGAAGAAATCACGCATGATTACCAGGTGGGCTGGTAACCATTATTTTGCATCTGTCATGACAGCAAACGCAGGACGTTCAGATAGGCGTTGCACATAGCCACGCAATACCGGATAGTCATCGAGTTCGCTTGAGTTCCACATCAGCACGGAGCCTGTCACTATATCGGCAGTAGTGAACCGGTCATTTACAAGGTAACTTTTATCCGCTAGTTCAGTTTCCAGTACTGATTTAACTTTATTGAAGCGTTTTTTATTCCAGGGCACAATCTCGGCTACACGATTGCTTTCAGGCAGTAGCCGGGTATGCAGGTAATTTTCCCAGAGTGGGGGTTCCATCATAGCCGGTGCATAAAACATCCATTGCTCATATTGCTGACGATCTGTGCTTGCCAATGATGGCGCCAGTTTTTTATCAGGGAACATATCGGTAAGCCAATGACAAATGGCGCAGGATTCAAACATGACGTGACCATCAATATCGATGGCTGGCACCAAACCATGAGGATGTATTTTTTTATATTCAGCGGTGTTGGTTTGTCCGCTGAATAAGTCGATGGGCACTAATTTATAGGGTATGTCCAGCTCATGCAGTAGCCAGCGTACTCTATCAGCGCGTGTTTCAGGTGTGTGATAAAGTTTTATGTTCATTGTTAATCCAGTTTAATAAGGGTAGAGTTTTTAAAGCGTGTGCGTAATTGTAAAATGATAATAATATGCGTCAGCAGAAAAAAAGGCACGATAAATCCCGGGATCATGACCAGTGGAAAATGAGCCATAGCATCACTGGCAACGGTATTTTCAAGGTGACCAATATTACCTGTTCGTGTCATCAGTCCTATGCTGACCGCAATAACGAAGTCCATTAGCCCAAAACTGTTCCACATTGATATCCATTTTTTCTTTACGCCACGTTTGTTAATTATAAAAGTTATTCCAATGACGGTTGCGAATATAGCCGCGATCGCATCTCCGACACCGGCAGGCAGGGCAAACATCAGGGGGAGTTGATTGAATGCATAAATAAATAAAAAACCAAAACCGAGCATGCGCCAGCTATGTAACAATATGAGCGTGCGAATATCAAGATTGAGTACATAGTGCTTGAATGAACTGGAAAAATTATATGCAATTGCAAAAGTCAGTGCCGGAATTAAGAGAGAAAGAATAAGAAAAAGGGGTGGCTGTCCTTCGGGAACGATATAGCTGCCTGTTAAGCTAAACCAGAGAACCATACAGAACCAGATGATGAGTCCGGCAAAGGTGAGTGTGTGATTTGTGCTGTATTGTGGGTCCAGTGTTTGTGTGTAGGCGTTAGTCATATTGTTCTCCCTGGTAACTTTAAAAATGCAAGTAACTAGAGCTTAGTCCAGTTACTTGTTATTTGCAAGTCACTGGACTATACTATTTATAATGTTTTTAAATCAATGGGTTATCTTATGTCATCATTTAAACGTTCTTCCTGTCCGGTTGCGAACCTGCTTGAAATATTCGGTGATAAGTGGACTTTGCTGGTCGTCAGAGACCTGATGATGGGCAAACAGACCTATAAGGAATTCCACGAATCCGCGGAAGGGATACCGACTAATATACTGGCAGATCGATTAAAACGACTGGAAAAAGAGAAGATCATTGATAAATCAAAATACCAGGACAGGCCGGTCCGTTATGCCTATAAATTGACACAAAAAGGTAAAGATATGGGACCTGCGCTTTGGGCCATGGTGGAGTGGTCAAATAAATATATTCCGGGCACGCTTAGCGCAGAAGAAATCAAGACCTCCCTTAAGTAATGGGTCACGATATGAAACAACCAATCGTTGCTTATCACCAGGATGACAAAGGAGACTGGGTGGCACGTTTAAGCTGTGGCCATAACCAGCACGTGCGCCACAATCCTCCGTGGCAGAATAGGCCCTGGGTGATAAGTGAATCAGGTCGTAAGCAACATCTTGGGGACTCACTGGACTGTAAAAAATGTGACAATGGTGCGCCACGGGATTGGTAGCATTATATAAACATCAGTCAATCATAATTATTTTGCAGCTAAACTATACTAATAGCAGAATTTGTTTCTTTTAATTTTTTTCGAGATAGCCAGCATTATTGAGTCCTTTAGGCAATCTCGAATAAATTCAATCTTTTGTCCATGATGTTGCCAGTATTAAATGAGTATGTGAGCGATGCCAGCTGCAAAATTGATAGCAAAATTTAAAAAACGACTTATTGATCAACAAGCGGAATTACGTGAGCTTGAGCAGACGAGTGATGATGCCAGCAAGACGGTTGAGCTGGATCAGAGTCGGGTAGGTCGTTTATCAAGAATGGATGCATTACAGGGCCAGGCTATGTCCCAGGAAATGAAGCGACGCAGGCAACTGGAATTAAAGAATATTGCGGCAGCACTTCGGCGAATAGAGAACGATGAATACGGTTTTTGTGTTAAATGTGATGAAGAAATTGCGACCAAACGCCTGGAGTTTGATCCTGCTGCCGCTTTATGTATTGAATGTGCAAATAAGACAGAATAAGCTTTATTTTTCTAATAATTCATATTCTAGTTTGCTCTATAAAGACTAGAATTAATTGAATACCAGCTGATCCAGGAAAGCACAAAATGATTACGGAAATATTCTCTATATGAAGGTCTATAAAGAGCAATTATTTTCTTCTCATCGCAAGTTAATCGCCTGGTTATCCGTTTGTCTGGCTGTCTTTTTCTGGCTGCTGGATGCGTATGTCGACAGCTATCTGATAGCTGATTCAAATAGTTATCTTAATGCGATATTCCCCACCGAAGAGCCGATCGTCTTCTGGATGCGGGTAATGGTTTGCTTTTTGATTATATTCGTTGGTTTGCTGGCCCAGCGTGAGATTACAAAACGAAGCCGGATTGAGCAGGAGCTTGTTGATCAGATTAATGAAAGGGTCAAAATTCAATTGCTTCTGGAAGGCAGTGAGCATGCCATCCATCAATTATATAAAATCGCAACGACGACCCGGCAAACATATGACGAACGCGCTAATGAATTATTAAAAATGGGCTGTGAGTATTTTAACCTGGAGGTTGGCATCCTTTCGCATATTATGGGTGATACTTATGAAGTGGATTTTGCCATCACGCCTGATAACAGTATCAGTAATGGTGCCATATTCCCGCTGGGCAAAACCTATTGCTCAACAACCATAAAAGAAGAGCGTCCAGTTTTTTTCGAGCACGCGGGAGAAACAGAGTGGCAAACGCATCCCTGTTACGATGAATTCCAGCTTGAGAGCTATATCGGAACACGTGTTATGGTAGAGGGAGAGGTATATGGCACACTAAATTTCTCTAGTCCAAAACCACGTTCGCAAATGTATGCACGATTCGATGTTGATTTTCTACGTTTGATGGCTGATCTGATTGGCCGCGAACTGGAAAGAATAAAAAATGAAGAACAGCTTCAGCGCCTTGCTAATTTTGATTATTTAACGAATGTACCAAACCGGCGCTTGTTAATGATGCATATCGACAGTTGTATTGTTCGTGCAAAAAAACAAAATAAAAAATTTGCATTATTATTTATCGACCTGAATGATTTTAAAACTGTGAATGATACATTTGGCCATGATGCGGGCGATGAACTGTTGAAAACGATCGCCAGTCGTCTAAAAGAAAGTATGCGAGGAACGGACATGGTGGCAAGAATAGGTGGAGATGAATTTATGGTTGTTCTGGAAGAAATATCGAATTCGAACGATGCCCTGGTGATTTCAGAGAAAATAAAAGCAACGGTGAATAAACCAATTACACTCAATAACCGCCTTGCCACTATGAGTATTAGTGTAGGGGTCAGTATTTATCCGGATGATGCGGACAGTGTTGATGAAATGATGAAGGTGGCGGATAAATCCATGTATGCTGAAAAGCACCATGATAGTAAGACGGCTGATTAGGTTTGTTAGTCTAAAGTTATGCGAAGCTTCCGGGACAGTTTTCATGCCCCGGGTCTTCGTGCGATGATAATGTCATCACCTGACACTATCTCAACTTAATATTGTTAC
>JAUWSG010000082.1 GCA_030610155.1 Gammaproteobacteria bacterium | reverse complement strand
TTGGCACTAATCGATTGATAATCAAATTCCTTGGAAAAATTTCCGCCAAATGTGGCTTTTGTCAGTCGTGTTAACGGCATCTCCCAACTGGCACTAAGTGCAACACGTGTGTCCTGGAAGGTGTCATCAAGCGGTGGTTCATTCGCATTGATCGTGTATGAGCCTCTTCCGGATGGCCGGGTAAACGTTTGTTCTTTATTGGTGGCAGTTGCGCCGTTGGGCGAAGATCCGGTCAGTGTGTCAAAAACAAATTTTAAATTTAAAAAGTGATCTTCTGAAAACTCTTTACGCGCGCTGATAACGGGCTCGAGTGCTGATACCCGGTCTTTTTCCGAATAAAACATAACCGTTGAATCAAATTCCCATTCTCCATTAGCTGACCCTTCAGCTGCTGCAGAAGTTGATGCAATACCCAGTAATGAGCATGTCGCAGCCGCTAATGCTGTAGATACTTTTGTTGAAACGAGGGCGTTCTTTTGTTTGTCTAGTTGCACCCGCAGCCGCCTCCGGAAAATCCACGGCCACCGCTCGATCCTTCCTTGCTGAAATAGATGTGGTCATCAATGCCTGCCTCGAGAGGATCTGCAACCAGGGCCATTGCCGGGTCAGACAGCAAATCTCGTTCCCAGGGCTGAACACCTGCGCAGCCCGACAGGGCGCTGATAGCGAATAAGGTGATTATCAGGATGGTATTTCGATTCAATTTTATAGCCTCTCTGGAAGCTGCTGATTCTGAATTGAGCGGATCAATGTGCGGTGTTTAATTATTGATGAGGTGCTGAATGGAGTCCTCGTAAGACTGTTTTTTACTGGCGCGAAATCCGATATGACTGTGTTGGATTTTTCCGGTTTTATCGATCAGGTAGGCGCTGGGCATGCCGACCAGTTTGTATTTCGAAGCCAGTTCTCCGTCGGGGTCAAATACCATTTTGAATTTTGCCGGATTTTTTTTCAGAAAATTTTCCGCGAGTTTACGGTCTTTGTCGACATTGATGCCAATGATGGTAAGACCTTGATCACCATATTTTGCCTGCATTTCATTTAGCCATGGAAAAGATTTACGGCAGGGCGCACACCAGGAAGCCCAAAAATCCACGTAGACGACTTGTCCACGCAATTCTTCCAGTTTTATATCACCGGCATCGGTTGGAACATTGAAAGAAGGTGCATTACCTGATGCAAAACTTTGGGCCGATAACGTGATGAGTAAGCCGAAAATGATTGCTGACAAGATAATCTGGGCAGGTGTTTTCATGTTGCTGAATCCTGAAGTGTTAATCGTGTTGAGCGGTTGATGATAAATTGTATTAACAAATTTGTGACATTGGTGGTAATTATACCGGTGAGCACGTTAAAAAAAGGTTAAAAAAACAGAAGAATTTACAAATAATCCGCTTCAACAAGAGGGAGTGTTGGGGTTAAATTTTAATATCACCTTTGTGCCACCCCCCGGACGTCCATGAATTGAAATGTCCCAGTTATAACGGTCCGCCAGTCTTTTTGCAATCGATAGGCCAATTCCAGTGCCTTTGGCTTTGTTTTTATTGATTTGAAATGCGCGTTCAAAGATACGGTCTCGAAAGTCCGGGTCAATGCCGGGTCCGGTGTCTTTTATCCAGAGTTCATTATTGTTTAAGGTAATATCCACTGTCCCCTTTTCAGTATGTGTATAGGCATTTTTTAACAAATTACCGACGACAATAGAGGCCATTTGAGGCTCAGCCGAGATATGGATTTCTTCCTTAATGTTGAGATTGACTTCAATGGGTTTGTCACGGAGCAAGTGCTGAAACTGGTTCATTTGCTGTTGAACAACACGACTTAATAATGTGTCTTCCAGGTTTTTATCTGGATTTTTTCCGGGTTCGCGTGCCAGTAATAAAAATGCTGAAATGGTTTGTGCCATGTCGGTACCCGCGCGAAAAATACTTTCAAGTTTTTGCCGCTCCTTTTGATTCAGGTCGGGATTTTCCAGAAGTACTTCTGCAGCACCGTTAATGATGGTCAGGGGAGTACGTAGTTCATGGCTGACATCAGCTGTAAAATTACGTTCACGGTCCAGAAAAGCTTGCAGGCGCTGGATATAAATTTCAAATTCACGAGCGAGAAGACCAACTTCATCGCTGGTGTAATCATCTGTGGTTATTTTTATTGTTGGGTCTTCATGTAGCCGGTTGACCTGTTTTGCCAGACGCCTTACCGGTGAGATAACGCGATTCCCTGTTAAGTAGCCTATCCATACCGAAGCGAATACTGCGATAAGAATACCAATAATAAGGACTGTGTTAATAAATTCTTCATGTTCTTCAAAATCTGTCAGGTCAAAAACAAAATATAATATTTTTTCATCGATCTCGCGTACGATAACATGGTATTCATTATTGTCGACGAAGATTTCATGCAGTCCAACCGGTAGCCCCAGCACATAGGTCGGGATATAACCGCTTGTATCTTTTTGCTGGACGTATAAGGTAAAACTGGATCGAGGACGGTTGATGATACTATTGTCGTATTTGTAAAACTCAATAAAATCACTGACTTCAGCAAACAACAATTTATTAAACAGCTCTTCTTCTGCTAGCAGCATGGTATAGCGAACCCAGTAGGCGAATGCAGAACTGATTACCAGGGTAAGCAGCAAAAAGGCGATGATGATGCGACTGCGTAAGTTAAGACGGATTATCATTTTCATCTACAATTCGATAGCCAATTCCGCGAATCGTTTTTAATAGTGGTTTGTCAGTATCTTTGTCCAGTGTGGTTCGCAGGGAGTGCATATGCGTCCTTAACGCATCGCTGTCCGGCGGGTTATCACCCCACAAGGTGCGTTCTATTTCTTCGCGTTTTACCACCCGGTGAGATTCGCGGACAAGTAAATCCAGAATTTTTATAGTTGTTGCGGTGAGATTGAGTTGTCTTGAGTTCCTTTTAGCAATATGGGTCTGGGGATCATATTCCAGGTCGGCAATTGTGATGAGCTGATTTTTTGCTTTGGGTTTGGCTCTACGAGTCAGTGCCTGTATTCTGATTTCCAGTTCCTGTAATGCAAAGGGCTTGACCAGGTAGTCATCCGCGCCGACATCAAAGCCGGTCACTTTATCTTCCAGTGTATCCCTGGCGGTTAGCATGATGATGGGCGTGGTTTTATGTGCTTCAGCCCGTAGTTTTTTACAGACCTCAATTCCATCCATGCCAGGCAGCATTAAATCCAGTACAATAACGTCATAGTCATTTTTACTGGCCAGGTCGTATCCACTGGTGCCGGTATGCGCCCAATCAAGGACGTATCCTTTAGGCTCCAGAAAATCAAAAATATTACTGGCGATTTCCTGGGTGTCTTCAATTATCAGAATATGCAATGTGTTGCTCCTTTGCTCCTCTGGACTTAAAACAGCTTGCTTCTCATCATTTTATTAATACCCGGGCAATAGCAATTACTTATAATGTTCGGGTAAGGGTGCTTTTGCAATATTTGTTGCAATCGCTGCCCGGGCGACTGCAGCAGGTATAGTGTCTATTAATCTCGGGTCAAAGGGTTTTGGGATGATATAATCAGGCCCGAATTTCAGTGCTTTGAGCTGATAGGCATCCAGTACTGTTTGAGGTACGGGTAATTTGGCCAGCTCACTTAATGCTTTAACCGCAGCGATTTTCATTTCATCATTAATGATATCGGCACGCACATCAAGTGCGCCACGAAAAATATAGGGAAAGCCAAGTACATTATTAACCTGATTGGCATAATCGCTGCGACCTGTTGCCATGATCAAATCATTGCGGGTTGAGAGCGCCAGAGAATGTTCTATTTCCGGATCAGGGTTGGATAATGCAAATACAATTGGTTTGGCGGACATGGATTCCAGCATTTGTGCAGATACCAGGTCAGGGCCCGATACACCGATTAACACATCGGCATCACGCATCGCATCTTCCAGTGTTCTCATATTTGTGTTGATTGAAAAAAATTGTTTTTGAACAGAAAGGTCGTCGCGATCAGAATGTACAACACCTTTACGGTCAATTAGCACAATGTTGTCTTTATTGGCGCCGAGCTTAAGGAGTAATTTCATTGAGGCGGTGGCGGCAGCGCCGGCACCAAGACAGACAATACCGGCCTCAGCCAGTGTTTTACCCTGTAACTCTAATGCGTTGAGTAAACCTGCCGCGATGATAATCGCAGTGCCATGCTGGTCATCATGGAAGACAGGAATATCAAGACGTTTGATAAGTTCTTCTTCGATCTCAAAACAGTGCGGGGCGGCAATATCTTCCAGATTGATTCCACCAAATGTGGGGGCGATATTTACGACTGTGTTAACAAAATCCTCACTTGAGTCAGCATTGATTTCAATGTCGAACACATCAATATTGGCGAATTGTTTGAATAAAACCGCTTTGCCTTCCATGACGGGTTTGCTTGCCAATGCGCCGACATTTCCCAGGCCCAATACCGCCGTACCATCTGTGATAACCGCGACCAGATTGCCTTTGGATGTGTATTGGTAAGCTGCTGCCGGGTCCCTGTCTATTTCCCGTACCGGCTCAGCGACACCGGGTGTATAGGCCAGTGACAGTTCATCCTGGGTTTTACAGGGTTTGGTAATATTGATGCCTATCTTGCCGGGAGTGGGTTCAGCATGGTATTTGAGGGCGGCTTTTTTGCGTTCTTCAGTCATCGTATTGGGTATATATTTATCAATCCAGTCAGATGCCTAGAGTAGTATATATTGCCTTTTTTAACTATAACTATCTGATACATATAAAAAAGGCGTTCCGAGGAACGCCTTTTAAAATCGATATACAACGAATGAGGATTATTATTTGCCGTATTTTTTCTTGAATTTATCGATACGACCCGCGGTATCGACAAGCTTTTGTTTTCCGGTATAAAACGGATGGCATGCCGAGCAGACATCAAGCGTCACATCTTTTCCTGCTGTAGAGCGGGTGGTGAATGTGTTGCCGCAGCTGCACGTGATGTTAATTTCAGCATAATCAGGGTGGATATTAGGTTTCATCCGTATTTCCTCAACAATAGTCTTTATTTGCGCCTGTCAGATGCTAGTGATTGACTTTGAGCATCGATGGCAAGGCAGTCGCAATAATATGGTCTTAAGTTCGAAAGAACGGCGAATGATACGGCAATTTGGCCTTGTCGGCAAGATTAATTTTTCAAAGAAAGTCTATATAAAACATATAGTTGCAAGGCATTGTTTTGGCTTGAAACGACTTGAAACGACTTGAAACGACTTGAAACGTAAGTAGAGGCCGTGATTTAGACGTTGTAGCGTATCCGGGTGCCATGATTAAGTGACAAGTTAATTTCATCAGCCGTAATTTCTTTCGGGAAGTAACAGCCAAATATTTGCGCGTTATTGATACTGCAGCTTTGCAGATTGCTATTGGAGAAATCGATACCCCGTAAATCCGTTTGACGGAAATAGCTACCAGTGAAATCAATATTGTCGGCATCAACTCCCTGAAGGTTGATGCCGCGAAAATCACAATAGGTGAGATCGAATGTTTCCCCTTTTGCTTTACGTTTATTAAATTCTGCTATTTTTTCATCACGTAATAATACATACATGGGGTCTGTTTTGATTTGTGGTTTTTGACTCATCTCTGCCTCCAGGGAGAAAATAAATAACGCTGAGTTATTCTACTCTTGTTTAGTGATATTGGGTCAAGCGTTTTTCCGGTATTGAGTTTATTGTCATTCATTTTATCTGGTATAAAAAGAGTAACTTGTCTATATTTTAACAAAGCCCCTTGTTCATGGAATAGCATATGATTGAATTGTTGCGGTATCCGGAAGTACAGTCCGGCGTAGTTCCGTTTATTGTGTCCATTATTGTTGCCTTTATTTTCAGGTCGCGAAAACCGGCATGGGCATGCATTGGTGTTGTACTTGCTTTTATTAGTACAGCCTTACTTTTAAACGGTTTTACTTTTCTGCCCTTAAGCGGTACTCGAAAGATTATTCTTGCCGGCATGCTGCTATTAATAATCGCCGGTTTTTCTGAAGCCTATCTGGCGAACTGGCGCTACAGGTTAGCGATGCTGGTAGTGATAAGTGGCTTGTTATTTTTATGGGTTGTATGGCCGGTTTTATTACGCATGGAAGGATCTGTGAAATGGCTGATAGCGGCCGGCGGCGTAAGTTATGTTATATGGCACACTATCTGGCTGGATAGCATAAGAAAAAATGCGATGCAATCAACTGCCAGTGTATTTGCACTGGGGCTGGGTACGGGTGGTGTTGCCATTTTTGGCGCATCTGCACTGTATGGCCAGCTATCGATATCAATGGGTGCGGCGGCGGGTGCTTTACTTTTATTTGTTGCCTTTTCGGAATTAAAATCAAATACATTTCTGACTTATCCTGCGGGTGTACTAACAAGTTTGCTCGGCATGGCGACATTAGTATTTGCAGACTTGCCCTGGTATGCACTAGTATTACTGGCACCAATCCCCGTGATTGCACGTGTGCCGGTGCCAGCGAGTTACCCTGTCTGGATACGCGCAGGGTTATTGGTGCTGATAGTGATGCTGCCTGTTGTGTTGGCATTATTGTCAGTCGGAAATGTGGAAGATGATTCGCCTTATTAAAAATCTGGAGGTTGAGAAATGCGTTCTTTATTAATAGTGTTATTTGGTTTCATCGTAAGTCATTTTACAGTGAGTGCTTATGCGGCATCGTATACAATAGACCCTGCTCATACTTACCCTTACTTTGAGATAAACCACCTGGGCTTTTCAACTATGCGGGGGCGTTTTGATAAGACCAGCGGAAAATTAACAATGGATCTGGCGAAAAAAACAGGCTCTGTCGATATTACAATTGAAGCGGCAAGTATCAGTACGGCGCACGCCAAGCGCGACAAACATTTACGTTCGCCCGATTTTCTTAATGCCGCGGAATATCCGACTATTACATTTAAATCAAGCAAGGTGACATTCACCAGCGATACAACAATAACAGTGGTTGGTGATTTAACTATTACAGGTGTTACAAAGCCAGCGACTCTTATGGTGACAAACATTGTATGCGGTAATAATCCATATAATAAAAAACCGCAATGTGGTTTTGATGCGCATACCTCATTCAAGCGCTCTGATTTTGGATTGAAGTATGGCTTGCCCGGCATCGGCGATGAGATGAAAATAAACTTCGAAGTGGAAGCGTATAAAGATTAAAGATCAAGACCTTTTGCCACGGAGGTCACGGAGAAAATATTTTTGGTTTAAGTACCTTCTCCCTTTGGGAGAAGGTTAGGATGAGGGGCGGTATTGAAATTAGTTTCCTTGTTTAATTCTTTCCCTCACCCTAGCCCTCTCCCAAAGGGAGAGGGAAGCAGTCCTCTCTTTTTTCTCCGTGACCCCCGTGGCAAAAAACATTTTTAAGGCCTTTCCCCCGTGCGCCCCGTGGTAAAAGGTCTTTCCTTACACCGGGTTGTCGATGTCGATGAATTCGTATTCCATGCTGAATTTTTCAGATAAATGTTCACCCAGTGCTTTTGCGCCATAACGTTCAGTGGCGTGGTGGCCGGCTGCAAAAAAATGGATTCCGGTTTCGCGTGCGATATGAACAGTTTGTTCGGATACTTCACCTGTCAGGTAAGCATCAAGTCCCAATGAAACGGCGTTATCAATATATTGTTGTGCACCTCCCGTACACCAGCCGATGGTTCGTATGAGTTTTTTATTTCCAGGAATATGTGTGGGTGAGCGACCCAGCTGCGCGCTGATAAAGCCAGAGAACTCCTTGCCTGACATGGGTGCTGTGAGTTCACCATACATGCCAATATCAGGGCCGGGGCCGGTGCTAAATGTGCCGCGTGTCGTTAAGCTGAGGACTTGTGCCAGTTGTACGTTATTTCCATATATCGCATGGGCGTCCAGTGGCAGATGATAGACGATGAGATTGATATCTGCTGCAAGTAATTTTTTAATCCGGTTTTTCTTGATCCCGGTAATACAGGTATCTTCACCTTTCCAGAAATATCCATGGTGTACCAATATCGTGTCGGCTTCCTTGTCTATGGCGGCGTCAATTAATGCGGCGCTCGCGGTAACGCCTGACACCAGACTGTTTATTTCTGCGCGACCTTCAACTTGTAAACCATTGGGACAGTAGTCCTGAAATTTACCTGTTTCGAGCAGATTGTTGGCATAATTTACCAATTCGGTTATTTCAACCATGCGTTTTTCCTCTAAGTACGATATATTGTTGACACTGATTAATGGGTGGAAATAAAGCTCCCTTCACTTTTAATAGGCAGTAGACAGTATAAGAGTAGACATATGCAAGGCCGTAAACTAGTCAGATTTTTCATTGCCTACACTATTATAGGATTAATAGGGTCCTTTATTGTCGTCACGCTTTATCCTGGCTTGCTTGATAAAAAACAATCAATAATAGAAATTAAACAAGTTGAGGTGACCCCGGCTCTGGTTCCAGGAATGGGTGCCGTGCCAGCGACCGGTCCTGTATCTTATGCAATGGCAGTGGAAGCGGCTGCACCTGCTGTCGTTAATATACATACGTCAAAAGTGGTAACGCAACGTATTAATCCATTATTTGACGACCCTCGTTTCAGGCAATTTTTTGGCGATGTTTTTAAGCCACGACAGCGAATAGAAAATAGCCTGGGTTCAGGCGTCTTAATCAGTTCCAACGGCTATATACTGACTAACAATCATGTTATTAAAGGTGCGAACGAAATTCTTGTGGCGCTTAAAGATGGCCGGACTGCCAGGGCAAATCTCGTGGGTGCTGACCCTGAAACCGATCTGGCAATTTTGAGTATCTCACTCGAGAATTTGCCAAGCATCATTGTTGGAAAATCTGACGCACTCAGGGTTGGGGATGTTGTGTTGGCCATTGGCAATCCGTTTGGCGTGGGTCAAACGGTGACGATGGGGATCGTTAGTGCGAAAGGCCGTAGTCATCTGGGCATCAATACATTTGAAAATTTTATTCAAACAGATGCTGCGATTAATCCAGGTAATTCGGGCGGCGCGTTGGTCAATGCTGCTGGCCATCTGGTTGGTATTAATACGGCAATATTTTCAAAATCAGGGGGGTCCCAGGGAATCGGTTTTGCCATTCCAACGGCCATCGCAAAACGAGTGATGGAAGATATTCTACAGTTAGGTCATGTTGTTCGTGGTTGGTTGGGGATTGAACCTCAGGATATTACAACTCAATTAGCTGAATCATTTGGTTTAAAAAATACAATTGGGGTTATTGTGGCGGGTGTACTGCGTAATGGGCCGGCGGATCAGGCCGGTATAAAACCCGGCGATAGTATCACGCATATTGATGGCAACTCGGTAGAGGACAGTAACGACGCATTGAATATCATTGCCAGTGCGAGGCCTGGAAACAAATTGCGCATCGATTTGCTCAGAGAGGGCAAAAAGATATCAAGAGAGGCGGAGGTGACACAACGACCGGTTCCTCGGGGGGAGCCAGGTCAGCGTTAGAGTCAGAGTCAGAGTCAGTTTGAACCTTGCGCTTTCTTCTGTTGTTTAATTTGCCATTCAGAATCGAATAGCCACTTGCTGATCTCGTCTGCTGATGCAGGTTTGCACATAAAATATCCTTGAGCCCGATTGCAGCCAAGGTCTTGTAGCATTTTCAGAACTGTCTTGTCTTCCACGCCTTCAGCAACAACATCAAGACCCAGGTCATGTGCCAGATTGATGGTAGAGTTAACAATGATTTTGTTGTTCTTGTCTTTGTGCATATCAAGTACAAAACTCTTGTCAATTTTTAGTTCTTTAACAGGAAGTTTCTTCAGGTAAGATAAAGAAGAATACCCGGTACCAAAGTCATCGATTGAAATATCAAGCCCCATTTTTTCCAGTCTGGAAATGATTTCCAGGGACTTTTCAGGCTGTGATATGGTCATGTTTTCTGTTATTTCCAGTTTGACCCATTCTGGTTTCAGATCCTGTTTTTTCAGGGCCAGGCTGATATCATCAGGTAAATTTGGGTCGAGAAAATTTCGTGGCGACAGGTTAATAGATATCGAAATTTTTGCGCCCATGTCGTGCCACTGGACACATTGTTTAAACGCGACATCGAACACCCATAAGGTCAGTTTGTGAATTAATCCTTTCTTTTCAGCCATCGGGATGAGTTGGTCAGGATATATCAGCCCGCGTTCCGGGTGTTGCCAGCGTATTAATGCTTCTACTCCGTGAACCTGACTGGTTTTAAGGTCGATTATTGGTTGATATTCCAGGCATAGCTCGGATGCATCAATCGCATATTTTAAATCCGAGATAAGTTGTATTTTTTCCTGTCGTTTTGAGTCTTCTGCCGCGTCAAAAACCGCGTAACTTGTGCCGCTCTGTTTTGCATTATACATGGCGGAATCTGCATGGCGTAATAAGGTTTCGCTTGTCTCGCCATGTTCGGGGTAGATCGCAATACCAATACTTGCGCTAACATCGACAGATTGATCTCCAAAAGTAATGGGAGTCTCAAGAGATGTTGTGATTTTTTTTGCAAGCATCAAAGGTGCTTCATCAGCGATTTTTGGTAAGACCAGTGCAAATTCATCGCCACCCAGGCGTGCGACTGTGTCGCTTGATCGAAGTGATAATGACAAACGTTCGCCTACTTCATACAAGACAGCGTCACCAGTCAAATGCCCCAGGGTGTCATTGATTTCCTTGAATTTATCAACATCAATAATGAATATAGCAAATTTGTGGTTTTCACGTTTTGCAATTTCAATGCTATGTTGTAACCGGTCATTAAAGAGTGCCCGGTTGGGTAATTTTGTCAACGAATCATGCAGTGCGACGTGTTTTAAATCTTCATTTGTATTGACCAGTTCATCATTTTTTATTTCGAGTTCGCCGAGTAATTTTTTCAGCTGGACGGTGCGTTCATTCACCTCTTTTTCAAGCTTTTTAACATAGGTTCTGGCATGTTCGCCGAGGTTCCATTTTTTTGTTAACGTCAGAGACATTTGCTGCACAGCAATGGCGTCGAAAGGTTTACGCAGAAATAACAGCTTGTCTGTTGCGCCCAGCTTGTTGACGATCTCATCCCATGTGTAGTCAGAATAGGCTGTGCATAATACCATTTCGATATAGGGGAACTTTAACCAGATACGGCTAATTGTTTCTACGCCATCCCACCCCGGCGGCATCCTGACGTCCATAAAGGCAAGTGCATACGGTCTGCCTTCATCTTCCGCCTTCTGGATCATAGATAGTGCCTCCTGGCCCTGATAGGCGGAATCCACCTCGTACTTTATAGTGGCGTTTTTATCCTGCGTCGCATTATCAGCACCAAACAGTTCATCTTCCAGTTCGTCGACTGCCTGGAGTGATTCATTCGTGCTATTGCACAAGACTTTTCGAAAGTCTTCATGAATAGACTTGTTGTCATCAACAATCAGGATTCTTGTATTATGCTGCATTATAGTTCCTTGGTGTTTTGTCTAGTTATTTTCTGATGCGGCAATAATATTTTTAGCGCTATTATCGTCGGAATAAGTTGTCAAAGATGAGTCGGCGATGGGTATGGATACGGTAAAGCATGATCCCTTTTGATTCCCATCACTGTTCGCAGTGAGATCTCCGCCCATTTCCGTCATGGAGTTTGCGCTGGTATGCAAGCCAAACCCATGCCCGGTTTCTTTTGTTGTGAAGCCATGATTAAAAATATCTGACAAATATTTTTTGTCGATGCCGCAGCCGTTATCGTAGATGCTGACGTAAACAGATTTATTTTTGTATAATCCTATTTCTATTTTAATTTCC
>JAUWSG010000023.1 GCA_030610155.1 Gammaproteobacteria bacterium | reverse complement strand
GGCCATGAATATTCATATTGATCAATTGACGGATGAACAACAACATTATCTTTCTTCATGGGAGGAAGGAACATGACATCCACCTGTTTCCATTACTGTATTTTTAATATATCAATATTTTAAACACCCGCATTATTAATCAGGAGGGCGTATTATGAAATTACCTTTGCAAATTACTTTTCAGAACATGGCGTCATCTGATGCTCTTGAAGCTGATATTCGCGAACATGCAGAAAAGCTGGAGATCTTTTATGAAAAAATAATGAGTTGTCGCATTGTCGTTGAAGAAACGAAGAAGCACAAACATCAAGGTCATTTATTTCAAGTCCGGATAGACTTGAAAGTACCAGGTCATGAACTGGTTTCCAGTCGTAGTTCCGATTTGCACCATGCACACGAAGATGTTTACGTCGCGGTGAGGGACGCGTTTGATGAAATACGAAGACAGCTGGAAGACTTCGTACGCATTAGTCGAGGTCGTGTTAAAACTCACGAAACACCGCCGCATGGAAAAATACTGAAACTCGAACCCTTGCTGGATTATGGTTTAATCGAGACCCCCGATCAAAGAGACATCTATTTCCACAGAAATAGCGTAATCGATAGCGACTATGATGCTCTGGAAATCGGCTCTGAGGTACGTTTCACAGAAGAGGCTGGTGATCTCGGGCCACAGGCTAGTAGCGTGCACGTCGTTGGAAAACATCATATTGCGTAATGAAGGAAAACCCTAAAACCCTGGCGCCACGGTTTTTATGTGATGAGATGTTACAAGGTCTGGCGCGCTGGTTAAGGGCAGCAGGTTATGATACACGGCTTTGTCCAGCCGGTACTCCTGATCGAAAACTTCTCGAACAGGCACGCAATGAACAACGCTGGCTTATTACACGAGACCATAAATTACTGGAACTTCGGCATGCCAAAGGGACAGTCATTCTTTTAAAAAGTAATGATACTGAAGCCTGTGCAAAAGAGCTGATGATGCATTTGTCTGTAGATTGGCAATTGCGGCCATTTACACGCTGTTTATTATGCAACAAGCCTCTAACGGTCGCATCTGCCGAACAAATCGAACGGGTTCCAGCTGATAGTCGTAAACTGGCCAATCCATTGTTAGAGTGTACACAATGCGGCAAACTTTATTGGACCGGTGGTCATGTAGAACGCATGACTAAAAAATTGAAGAAACTGGCATCATAAACAACAAAAGTTACCTGTTACTTCAGCCTGGAAAAAGATGAATATCGATACCCCATATGGTTGGTAACAGCAACATAATAAATATTGTGATCACGATGATGCCTGCAAGATTTAGCCAGATACCTGCTCTGGCCATCTGTGGAATAGTGACCTTTCGACTACTAAACACAATCGCATTGGGCGGGGTTGCAACGGGTAGCATGAATGCAAAAGAAGCCGCCAGGGCTGCTGCTACCATCAAACCCATCGGATGACTGTCAATCGCTGAGGCCAGGGCACCCATTACGGGCACTAGCAAGGTCGCCGTTGCGGTATTAGAGGTGATTTCAGTTAAAAATACTACTATTGTTACCACGACAAGAATAACAATAACCAGATTGCTGCCCTCTAAAACACTTAAGGCCTGCCCTATCCATTGGGTCAATCCGCTGCTGGCAACAACATGCGCCAGTGCGAAACCACCGCCGAATAGAATCAATATATCCCATGGTATTTTCACAGCCGTTTGCCAGTCGAGTAGAAAATCATTTTTATCTGATGACGCTGGAATGATGAACAGGATAATGGCACCTGCGATGGCGATGGTTGAGTCCTTTATCATTTTAAAAGCTTCTATATCAACCAGTCCGCGGACTATCCATGCAATTGCCACACTGACGAAGACAATCAAAACCTGCTTTTCCTGTTTGCTCATGGTGCCGAGCTTGTTGATTTCCTGTTCTATTGTCTTTTTACCGCCGGTTAATTCAAAGTCGATGTCACGATAAGCCAGTTTTGTAAGATAAACCCAGGCGATAGCCAACATGACGATAGCCAAAGGCAGGCCAAACATCATCCAGTCAACAAAGCTGATGGTAAAGCCATACTGCTGTTCAACAATACCTGCAAGGATTGCATTAGGCGGGGTGCCGATCAGGGTTGCCACACCACCGATAGATGCCGCATAAGCAATGCCTAACATTAATGCTGTTGCAAACATGGCGTGACCGGGGTTTGGTCCAGTGCGGTTTTCCAGGTCATTATTTTGTTGCAGGATGGCCATGGCAATTGTCACCATCATCATCGTCGTTGCGGTGTTACTGACCCACATGGACAAGAAAGCGGTTACGAGCATAAAACCCAATATTATGCGCCCAGGTGTTACACCGACAAGTCTGATGGTGTGTAATGCAATACGTTTATGTAAATTCCATTTTTCAACAGCCTTGGCAATAAAGAAACCACCCATAAATAAAAATATAATATGGTTGCCATAATTGGCGGACACATCAGCAATTGTGGTAACACCCAGGGCAGGGAACAGTACCAGAGGTAGTAGTGCTGTTACGGGTATGGGAATGGCTTCAGTCAACCACCACGTTGCCATTAGCAATGCGATACCGGCGGTATACATTGCGCCTTGAGACATGTTTTCCGGCCCGGGAATAACAATGAAACAAACAAAAATTACCGGCCCAAGGAATAAACCTATCGTTCTTCTCATAAGGGTTTCCTGGCAATTAAGGATATAACAAGATCATACGGCAAAACATGTATAGAAAAAACATAAGACAACCGTATTTAGAACATATTATTTACCACGGGGAAAGACAGAGGGTCGTAAAATTCTTTTGTAGGTTGGAGTGAGGTACGAAGTCCAACATTCGGGGCATAATTTTTCACCTCTGTTGGACTTCGTGTCTCACTCCAACCTACGAAGGGCAAAGGGATTTAAAAGCGGCGGTGCAATAGAGTCATCAGGCTAGCTGATCATCCGCAACATGGTAGGTAGGATCTTCCATTACATTCACTTCAACTAAATCACCGGCTTTAGTGAGTAGTTGTTTACATTCCGGGCTTAGATGACGTAAATGTAGTTTTTTGCCTGCTTTGATGTATTTCTCAGCCAGATTGTCGATAGCTTCAATGGCTGAATGGTCGGCCACACGTGAGTTCTGAAATTCAATAATGACATCATCCGGATCATCAGCGGGTGTAAACAGATCAAGAAAGTTTTTCACTGAACCGAAGAACAACACACCATTCAGTTCATAAACCCGTGAGTCACCATCATCATAACTTTTAACATTAATATGGCTGGCATGTTCCCAGGCAAAGAACAGTGCCGAGACAATCACGCCGACCACTACGGCTATCGCCAGATCAGTAAAGACCGTCACTGCAGATACCAATACCAATACAAAAGCATCGGTTTTTGGAATTTTTCCAATTATACGCAAGCTTGACCATTCAAACGTGCCTAACACGACAATGAACATGACACCTACCAGTGCGGCCATCGGGATCATTTCAATCAGACTGGAGGCAAACATGATGAATACCAACAGAAACAATGCTGCCGAGACACCTGATAATCGCTGATGACCACCGGAATTGACATTGATCATGCTCTGCCCAATCATGGCGCAGCCTCCCATACCGCCAAACATACCGGTAGTTGTGTTCGCAATACCCTGGCCTATGCACTCACGATTACCCCGGCCCCGTGTACCGGTAATGTCATCAATTAATGTCATCGTTAACAATGACTCGATCAAACCAACCGCCGCCAGAATAATCGCATAGGGAAGAATGATGTACAGTGTTTCCATGTTAAAAGGGACTGATGGAAGATGAAACTCAGGGAAACCACCTTTAATCGAGGCCAGATCACCCACTGTATTGGTATTAACGTTAAAGATGATTACAACAAATGAGACAACCAGAATTGCGGCCAGGGAAGCTGGAAAAGCTGAAGTCAGTTTTGGTAGATATTGAATAATCGCCATGGTTAACAATATCAGGCCAGCAAAAATCGCTAAATCGATACCCGCCATCCATTCCCCGCTAGTACCTGGGATCTGGAAGTGTGGAATTTGTGCCAGAAAAATTACAATGGCCAGACCATTCACAAAACCTAACATAACCGGGTGGGGAACGATGCGAATAAATTTACCCAAGCGTAACAGGCCAGCCGTTATTTGAATAAGACCGGTCAATACTACGGCAGCAAACAGGTATTCAACGCCATGCTGAGCCACCAGTGCGACCATAACCACTGCCATCGCACCTGTTGCCCCGGAAATCATGCCCGGGCGACCACCGAAAATTGCTGCCAGTAGTCCAACCATGAATGCGGCATACAAGCCAACCAGTGGATCTACACCTGCAACAAAAGCAAAAGCAACAGCCTCTGGCACCAGCGCCAGCGCCACGGTCAGACCGGAAAGTATCTCGTTTTGAAAACAAATCCGATTTTCACAACCTAACTTGAACATTCAATACCTCTAAATACAAATATGATGACATAGCCTGAAGATCGCAATCCATATCAGGAAAGCCGCTTACACTGAAATATCTGTTCGCATGCAGATTCAGGATTTTCGTACGTGATATTATGGATTATCAGATTTAATTTTTTTCTTTCGTACTTTCTTTTTCTTGCTTTTATCCGGTTTAGCTTTGCCTTTGCTTCGTTCTTTGCCTTTATTTTTTGTACTATCACTACCTGATTTTTTGGGCTTTCTTTCTTTTCCTATGCGGGAAATTTTCAACGCCTGGCCCGCTACCCGGGTTTTTTTCAAGTCATTAAAAATATCTTTTGGCATGTCTGCGGGTAGGTCAACCAGACTGTAATCATCATGAATAGTAATGCGTCCGATGTATTGGCTGTCCAGACCGGCTTCATTGGCGATCGCGCCAACGATATTGCCAGGCATAACTTCATGTTGATGGCCAACTTCAAGACGGAAACGCTCCATGCCTTCTTCAGGAGGAGATTCTTTTCTTGGCGAGCGTTCACGAGATGGCGCCGCTTTTCCCTTGGAACGATCACGGTCTTTATATGCCTGCTTATTATGTGTCGGTTTTTCACCTTTATGACGGCTGCTATCTGCTCTGCGTTGTGGTTTGTTCTGCAACAATAAAGGGATGTCACCTTGTAATAGTTGTGCCAGCGCGGCGGCAATTTCCAGCGCCGGTACGTTATGTTCTTGTTGGTATTGTTCAATTAACTGATAAAACAGGCCTAATTCTTCAGCCGCGAGGGTATCGCTAATGCGTTGTTTGAATTTGGCAATACGCTGGTCATTAATCAATTCGGTGGAAGGCAGATCCATAATGTCGATCTTCTTCCTGGTGGCTTTTTCAATGGCGTTTAGCAAACGTCTTTCACGCGGCGCGACAAACAGAATGGCGTCGCCTTGACGACCCGCTCGGCCTGTACGTCCAATGCGATGTATATAGGCTTCCGTGTCATACGGGATATCGTAATTCAATACGTGACTGATGCGTCCCACATCAAGACCGCGTGCCGCGACATCGGTGGCAACAATAATATCCAGTTTGCCTTTTTTTAATTGCTCAACGGTGCGTTCACGTAATTTTTGCTGGATATCACCATTGAGTGCCGACGTGGCATAACCGCGGGCTTGTAATTTTTCAGCTAATTCTACCGTTGCGGTTTTGGTGCGCACGAAAATAAGCATGGCATCAAAAGATTCAGCTTCAAGGATACGGGTCAAGGCATCCAGTTTATGCATACCACTGACCAGCCAGTAGCGTTGACGAATAGTCTCAGCTGTGGCCGTTTTTTGTTTGATGGTGACTTCTGCTGGTTTATTTAAATGGTTCTTGGCAATACGGCGAATTTGTTGAGGCATGGTGGCCGAGAACAGGGCGATTTGTCTGTCTGAGGGTGTTTGTTCAAGTACCCATTCGACATCATCGATAAAGCCCATCCGTAACATTTCATCAGCTTCATCGAGCACCAGTGTGCTGAGCTTATTCAATTTCAAGGTGCCTTTACGCATATGATCCATGACACGTCCGGGTGTGCCGACCACGACATGTACTCCGCGTTTTAAACCTCGGATTTGTCCGCTGTAATCCTGGCCACCGTAAATGGGTAATACGTGAAAACCTTTCAAGTGCTTGGCGTATTTTTGAAAGGCTTCAGCCACCTGGATGGCCAGTTCACGCGTCGGTGCCAGTACTAAAACTTGCGGTTCTTTTTGTTTTAGATCGAGGTTGGATAATATCGGCAGGGCAAAAGCCGCTGTTTTACCGGTGCCGGTTTGTGCCTGGCCCAGTACATCTCTGCCTTCCAGTAGTAACGGAATCGTTTGTGCCTGGATAGGTGAGGGAGTTTCATAACCCACATCATCTAATGCTTTTAAAAGTGATTTATTCAGCGCTAATTGATTAAACGTGATTGCCGTGTCGGAAGTCATGTGCAGTACCTGAAATAGATGAAATGAGTGAAACGCCAAGGGTTAGCCGGAGTATCCTGATTACCCCTGTTTGTTGAGAATATGAGTCAAAACAGAAGGCTGCGTAGTATAACGGTTTGTGTGTGATGTTGCATGCTTTATTTATATACAAAAACCGTGTCAGATCATCGTTCAGGCAGGTATTCGATACATTTTTAATGAAATAGGCCGTGTAATCAATTTTGTCTACCAGGAAGTAGAGCGCGACAATTTTTAACGACCGAGATCAAATCGTTTTACCACGGGGAACACGGGGAAATGTTGAAACAAAAAAACATTGGTTTAACCACTGAGGTCACGGAGAAAAGCATTTATAATATTAATTAAAGCAAAATGACGTGAAAACGTTTATTTTAACAAGAAAGGTTTTCTCCGTGACCTCCGTGGAAAAAAAATCGCTTTTTCAATCTTTTTCCCGCGTTCCCTGTGGTAAAGCAGTATGGTTTTCAGGAAACCAGTAATTTATATTCATGTTCTTCTGTATCATTGTCAGGATACAGGTTTTTAATACCGACGATTTGTGGCAGGCATTCGACAAACAACTCGACCAGGTTCGGATCAAAATGTTTGCCTTTGTTCTCTGTAATGAAATTTACAGATTCTTCAACTGTCCAGGCTTTTTTATAGGGTCGTTCTGATGTTAATGCATCAAACACATCGGCTAATGCACAAATTCTCCCGACCAACGGGATCTCTTCACCTTTCAGGCCATTCGGATAACCGCTGCCATCCCATTTTTCATGATGGGTGATTGCTATTTCTTTTGCCAGGGATAACAGGTCAGAATCTTCGCCTGATAAAATTGTAGCGCCTATGGTTGTATGTGTTTTCATGGTTTCCCATTCATCTGCATCCAGCTTTCCTGGCTTGAGAAGAATTGAATCAGGAATACCTATTTTCCCGATGTCATGCATGGGGGCGGCATTTAATAACTGGTCACAGTGATATTGTGAGAGCCCAGCTGCCTTGCCGAGCAGCTTGGAGATATGACTCATGCGCATAATGTGCATACCGGTTTCGTTGTCACGGTATTCTGCGGCGAGCCCCAGTCTGTTTACAATTTGTAAGCGTGTCTGATACAGTTCTTTGGTGCGTTCTTTGACTTTTTGTTCCAGAAGATGGTTTTCACTTCGCAGTGACTTTTGAAACAAGCTGATCTTGATGAGGTTGCAGACGCGTGCTAATAGCTCTACTCGATCAAATGGTTTGGTCACATAGTCACTTGCGCCACTATTAAGTGCTTTAACTCTGAACTCTTGTGCCGCCTGTGCAGTTAACACTAATACTGGCGCCAGATTTTCACCATGTTTCTCACGCAGGATTTCCAATACTTCATAACCACTCAGGTGAGGCATGTTAATATCAAGTAAAATCAGATCAAAATCGCGGGCGGCATAACAATCAAAAACTTCTCTTGGGTCCTGTAAACATACAGTATCACCATAGCCGGCATGCGCCAGAACTCTGTCTATGAGCTTGAGGTTGGTAGCTTCATCATCGACGATGAGTATTGATGCGTTGTTTTTATCAAACATGGTACATTAGCCGTTATTATTTTCAGGACAGAAGCATTTCATGGTTCCTTTTTTGATACCAGGTTTATTGATATCAGGGAAATTCAATATCGAAATGTATCAATCCGGGTCTGTTAATCGATGTACATCCATTACCCTTATCATCGTAACAAAGTGTTGTTTTCTTTATTGTAATAGTGTGAACAGGTTCTCAGAGTATAGTAGTCTGTATGCTGTTTATACCGTTGAAATGTAATAATTTGTTAACAATTCCCCAGTCAAAAACTGCGAATTTTAGTCTATTCTAATGTACCTCCAAAAGGCTTGAATTTGTTGGGAAAATTATGACCGTCTGAAAGGTTAAATATTTGTAATAAATAAATAACAGCATCCAAATATTTATCAATCCGCTACTATTTCCGATAGCAATGGTATAGATATAGGTAAGGGCAGCTATACTCAATTTAATGTAATAGCAATGCCTGGGTTTTTGAGATGTTGCGCAAGGAAAAGGGACAGGGTTAGCAGGGCGATATGCATCAGTTAAATATCAGAAATTCGGTAATAATAATGCTCATCCTTAGTGTGGCATTAGTTGCCTGTTCTGCTAGTGACAAGGCAGGGCCAGTCAAGACCCTCAATATCGGCGTTTTGCCTGATCATCATCCAGGGAAAATGCATGCCAGGTATATTCCGTTGCTGGACTATTTAAGGTCTGAAACCGGAGTCACTTTTGAATTGGTGACACCGACCAGCTACCAGGAGTTGCTGGACTTATTTGGTCAGAAAAAGATAGATGTTGCCTTTTTTGGCGGTGCAACTTATGTCTTCGCACATAAAAATTATAATGCTGTACCACTGGTTAGTCGTTATACCGACAGTCGATTTAAAAGCGTGGTGATTGTCAAAACAGACCAGCCCGCCAGAACACTGCACGAGCTGAAAGGGATGACATTTGCTTTCGGTTCGGAATTATCAACCTCAGGTCATTTTATGCCCCGGCATTACTTGTCCAAGAAAAATATTATTCCTGAAAATTTCTTTAGTGAAGTCAAATTTACCGGTGCACATGACAAAACTATAGAA
Source organism: Gammaproteobacteria bacterium (assembly GCA_030610155.1). Taxonomy (GTDB): domain Bacteria; phylum Pseudomonadota; class Gammaproteobacteria; order SG8-11; family SG8-11; genus JAADIM01. The sequence goes on along the minus strand of JAUWSG010000023.1, from coordinate 14,291 downwards.
TGGGTAAGGGATGGAAAAGTGCAGGCAGGTGTTGTTAATTCGATAATTCTTTATGAGATGTTTCTCGATGGAAGTTTAGATAAAGAAGACATCAGGGTACTTTGGGAATCGCCACCTTATGCTGATTATATTTGGGGAATTCAGAAAGAAGTTGATGAGGAAGTCAGAAATAAAATACAAACTGCTTTTCTAAGCCTGTCAAAAAGTGACCCGCAGCAGAAATTAATACTCGATGCGTTGGGTGCTTCCTATTATTTACCCGCATTACATGATGAGTTTTCCTTGCTTGAAAAAATTGTATTAAATAATTAGATATATAGTGAACATAATGCTAAAGCGTAAACGACATACTGTAAACACTGAGAAAGGCATTCGGTTTTATGTCTATTACCTTGTGGGCACAATGTTTTCAATTTTTGTCTCGATTGTTTTTATTTTACAGCTGCAGAGTGTGAAAATGGAGAAGCAGCATAATATTGAGCATGAAAATCACCTGGGAATTGCGCAACGCGGCCAGGCCATTATGGAGGAGATTTCAAGTCTGAAGTTATGGTTTAGAGATTTTAAATTAAAAATAGATAAGACTCTCACGAGTAAATCTCCGATTGAATTTAATTATAATAAGGAAGGTAGGCTGAATAATACGTTGCTGGTTGTAGAACGTAATATTGAAAGCATTATTTCTTTACAAAATAAATATCAAGAACATGGGAACAGTTATCTTGAATCACAATTAGTAAAGGAATATCAGAAATTCAAAAACAAATTGAATGAAACAAAAAATCTCGATTTTCTGAATTATTTGAATATTGATGAGGCCGTTGAACCATTTTATATTGCTATACATCAATTGCAACGTTTCCATGAGGTTAAATATAGGCAGTTGAGCGCATCCCGGAATGAATCTAAAAGAGCAAGTATATTAATTATCACGGTGATGGTTTCAATATTGCTCATATTAGGGATAGCCGTAATATTTCGTGTTTTGCTGCAACTGCGCCACGTTTTAAGTGAAAGAAACAAGGCGGAAGAAATATTAATGGAAAGGGAAGAGAATTTTCGTTCCATTACTGAAAATTCAAATGAGGGCATAATTGTCAACCTGGATGGATCACAGGTATTTGTTAACAGGGTGCTGGAAAATATACTTGGCTACTCACAAGGTGCGCTAATCGGATCCACTTTACACGATATTGTCCATCCTGATGATTTGCAAAAAGTAATGAATACATACAGGCGACGATTACATGGAGAGTTGGTGCCGAACCAGTTAGAGATCCGGTTAAAAACCCGGGTTGGTATTTCAGTTGATGCCCTGTTTATTACGGCGATAACGAAGTGGCAAGGTAAGCCTGCTGGTTTATTTATGATACATGACATCACAGAACAGAAAATAATACGATCCAGACTGGAAAAGCAGGCGAAAATAATTGATCAGGTCCATGACTCGGTTATTGCGGCAGACCTTGAAGGGTATATCACTTCCTGGAGCAAGGGAGCGCAAAGGTTGTATGGTTATAGTGAGAAGGAGATGCTTGGTAAACATGTCACGCTTTTCACGCCAGATTACAGTCGTGATATGTATAAGCAGAAGGCATTTGCACCTGTAATTGAAAAAGGTAACAACGAACTGGAAGTGCGGCGGATATGCAAAAATGGAGAGGAGAAGTATGTTCACCTGTCATTGTCGGCGTTGCATGATGAAACAGGTAAGCTATCAGGTGTGATTGGCTATTCAATCGATATTACGGACAGGCAGCGTGTTAACAAAATATTGGAGGCACTGGCGAGTGGCTCAATTGAGCTGGATTTCGAACAGTTTTTACGTGAGAGTGTGCGTTATTTATCAGAAGTTTTTCAATCAAAATATGCGATTGTTGGTCTGCTTGGGCCAGATGGTGTATCTATAGAAACACAGGTCGTGTGGGCCGGGTCGGGGTTTGCAGAAAACTTTACTTATGAGCTTGAACATACGCCTTGTTACGACGTGTTGACAGAACATAAACGACTTGTTCCCCGAGACGTATTCGGTTTATACCCAAAAGATTTAATGCTTGAGAAAATGGGGCTTGAAAGTTATTTCGGTGTTTCTTTGATATCTTCAACAGGCAAAAAAGTAGGTCTCGTCATTGTTATGGATGAAAAACCGATGGTAATTGAACAATGGACGGAGTCTGTTCTCGAAATATTTGCGAATCGTATATCACGTCAGATTGAACGAAACAGTATAAGTTCAGAATTAATTCAGCACCAGGAACACCTTGAAGAAATAGTAAAGAGCCGGACTGATGATCTGGCGCAATCGTTAGTACGATTGCAAGAGGAAAACAGTGAGAGATTAAAAGCAGAACAGTCCCTTATCAGGGCAAAGGAAGAAGCAGAACAGGCTAACTTGTTAAAATCAGAATTTTTGAGTCGCATGAGTCATGAATTACGCACACCGATGAACGCAATATTAGGTTTCAGCCAACTACTGGAAAAAGATCATCTGAATGAAGATCAAAAGTCCTATATTGATGAAGTTTTGTCGGCTGGTTATCACTTACAGGATCTTATTGACGAAGTGCTAGATCTATCACGGATCGAATCAGGCAGGTATTCCATATCGATTAGCGATATCTCTTTGTACGAAGTGATTTATGAATGTATTGCATTAGTTCAGAGGCTGGTAAAAGAACATGATATCACCATCATTAGCCATATTGATTTTAAGTCGGATATTTTCTTGACTGCAGATCGAATGCGATTAAAAGAGGTTATCGTAAATTTATTGTCGAATGCGATTAAATACAATAAAAAATCAGGTGAAATCAGTATAAGTTGCAAGAAACTTAATGAGAGCAATGTCCGAATCAGTGTTGAGGATACCGGGGTGGGTATTTCTGAAGAAAACCAGAAGAATATTTTTGAGCCCTTTAATCGTCTTGGGGCGGAGTACTCGGATATTGAAGGCACCGGGATAGGTTTGACAATATCCAAACAGCTGATGGAACTTATGAATGGTGAAATTGGCCTGAAGAGTACGGTTGGTAAGGGTAGTACTTTCTGGATTGATTGCCCTGTTAGTAAAACACATTCTGGGTACAAAAAAGAAAATGCACAGAAAAAGGATGTTAATGTTCCAGGTCAGCAGTTTACGTTGTTGTACATAGAGGATAATCCGGCCAATTTAAGGTTGATCCAGCATATAATTGGCCGTCACGATGAGTTGACGTTATATACAGCCACTAGCGCTGAAGAAGGTATTGTTATTGCCGGGAAGGAGTTACCAGATCTAATGATTATTGATATTAATCTTCCCGGAATGGATGGCTATCAGGCACTTTCAATTCTGCGTGAGTCAGGGAAGACCCGGGATATACCTGTTTTTGCACTCAGTGCTGCTGCTCGACCTCGTGATGTTGAAAGGGGATTGACAGCGGGGTTTAAACGTTATTTGACTAAACCTGTTGATGTTGAAGAATTCATGGATGCAATCAGGGATGAATTACAACTAAAACAAGTATCCTAGGCGTTTGATGGATCCAGAAAAAAACCTCTGCGCTGCTGGAGAACTGGTCCTGTTCCAGTTTCCATTATTCTGATTGTTCGTCAAATAGCTCAACTATTCACCTCATTTCTGTGAATAGTTGTCTCGCTAGCCTTTCATTCTTGCGGTGTTCATCTAAAGCCGGTAGATTTTAGCTGTTTATCACATTACGTAGCATAACAGCCTTTATACGGCCAACTCGTTAATTACGGAAATCAGTTTTTAGTTGTATTTTGAAATGTTTATTTTGTGGACTAATTAACGGATAATAAATATGATTATTATCGTAACAAGTGCATAATAACTGCGAAATTATTAGGGATTAATAGGATGCAACTCTCAGTAAAGAGCGCAACAAATATTTTTGCAGTCGTTGTTATAGTGATACTGTTTGCGTTGCTGTTGTGGATTGATTACACGCGCTTTGGTGATTTTAAAGACAGCCATTTAAAGATATCAAAACGAATTGTAAATGATATAAAAATCGAGATTGAACGTTCGATTGAGAATAAAAGCCGCTTGATAAAATTGTTTTCAGAAGAAAACAGAGAGTTGATAATTACTCTATATAAAGAACCGAAAAAAATCACTTTAAACACCACTTTTCACAGAAGACTCAAACGTTATTTCCCGGATTTATTTGCGTCTGCAATCGCGACCGAGATAGGTGAACCTATAGTCGATGATTTTGGAGGCAATGTTGGGAAAATGTGTGTAGCCGACATGCAGTCTTTTGCGCGCGATCATTATTATAATGTACGCATTCACCCCAATAAGACGGCTTATCATTTTGACATTATGAATACATGGAGTATTAATGACAGGAAAGTTATCTTTTTTGTCAGTTTTCTTCCTGATAAAATTGCTCGACTATTGCAAACTGGACAGGCGCCCAATCATAAACTTATTCTGGTTATGGAGGACAATAAGCATTTGATTGAAATTGATGAGGTGGGCAGTCGTGATAAAATAACAGGTCGGATTGATTTCCACTTGTCAGCTGAAGAGCAAGATCGTATTTTGTACTCGCAGCCGATAGAGGGTTCGAAATGGTTGCTTGTCGATATTCATGATAAAGATCTGTTTTCTGAATTCAGATCAGAAATGATTAAAGAACTTGCTGTGATTTTTAGTTTGTTTATTTTTGCAACGCTGGTTATGTGGCGGTTTATAATCAGGGCAGAAACCCGAAGGACAGATGCTGAAAATGAATTGCGTAAATATGTCTCTCATACAGAGGTATTAAATAGGGAACTCGAGCAGGTAAACAAAAAACTGGAAGTCATGTCAATCGTTGATGAGGTGACGGGCATTTATAACAGAAGATATTTCAATCAACATGTTGCAACGGAATGGAATACGGCATTACGACAAAAGACACCAATATCCATTCTTCTCATGGATATAGATCATTTTAAAAAATATAATGATACCTATGGGCATCAGGCCGGTGACGAATGTTTGAAGTCAGTCGCCAGCGAGATGAAATCATTTCTCCGGCGCAGCAGTGATTTTGTTGCCCGATATGGAGGTGAAGAATTTATCGCGATCATGTTTGGTTTAGAGGCAGACAATGCTTTTTCCATTGCCGACAAGCTAAGAGAAACGATTGAAATACTGCATATACCACATAAGGAATCAGGTGTCTCGGACTACGTGACGGTCAGTTGTGGAATTGTGACCGTTACCCCCTCTAAAGAACAATCAATAAGTGAGATCATTAAACTCGCTGATGATGCACTCTACAAGGCAAAAGCTAATGGACGGAACCTGGTTGTCCAGAAAAATAAAACCTTTAGTCACTGAATAAGGATCTCATTACAGGCGATGCCAGTTAAAATATTTTCTCTGAAGAATGTTCCAGATGATGAGCAGGAAGAAATTCGTGATTTATTAATAGAAAATAAGATTGATTATTATGAAACGCCGGGGGGCAACTGGGGTATTTCAATGCCTGCGATCTGGATTAATGATGACAGTCAATTTGAGCAGGTAAAATTGCTTATTGATCAATATCAGAAAAAAAGAAGCGTTAGAATCAGGGAAGAATATGAGAAGTTAAAAAGGGAAGGCAAACACCAGACCTTCATAGAGAAGGTCTGGTCAGATCCGATACGGTCCGTTATTTATATTCTCATCGCGCTGGGCCTGATGTATATATCAATCAAACCATTTATGACTTTTGTCCACTAACAATCTTATAGCCCTATTTGCAGCTTAAGGCTATTGGTGGATTGAGATCGTCGTTTCAATTGTGTTTTTAAGCAATGAATAGTGAAAGGGTTTTACGACATAATCCTTCGCGCCCAGGTCTTCGCAATGTTTGATGACCTGGTCGTCAGAATTTGCGGATACCATTATGACGGATGTAGACTTAAACTGGTTACTGGTTTTCATTATTTCCAGGAGTTCAATGCCGCTTAAATCAGGCATTACGACATCAAGAAAGACCAGGTCATATTTGGTTTTCTTTAACATGTCCAGCGCATCCTCGCCTGACTCAGCGGTATCAACATTGTATCCAAATTTCTTGATGCGTCTGAATAATAATTCACGTGACATTGCATCATCATCAACGACCAACAATCGCGCATTATTATCTGGTTCTGGTGGGAGTTCTGTTAATTCGGTGCCGAAAATTCTGCGATTTTGCAATACGGTTAATATGCGTTCACGAATGCTTTTCAGACTTTCACTCTTGATAATAAAGTCATCAACATACAGCTCATTGGCCTGGCGTATATATTCACTGTCATTGCTTGCGGTGAGCATTATAACGGGAATATTACAGGTACCGGCTTTAGCTTTTAATTCCTTCAAGACAGCTAGCCCATCGATATCGGGCATCAGGATATCAAGTAATATCAGGTCAAATCGTTCGATATGATTGATGGCGAGCGCATCCCGGCCATTGGATACGGTGGTAACGTTGTATCCTTTTTTGCTCATATAACGATTTATTAATTCAGAATTGTTTGCATTGTCATCAACGACAAGAATTGAATATTGATCTATCGCCACTGGGCCTCCATCGAACTTCATCATCTACATAACTCCTTTTTAGTATATCTCTGTTGCTTCCCTAACCATCTGTAGATCAAATGGAATTTAATTTCTGTTTAAAACAATATCAAAATACGAGATGGGCGTCATGTTTTTGGCTATAACATTTTAATCTTATTAAATAACACAGAACTATATCCGGCGGATATTTTGATTATAAATGGCTCATAATGCTTTTAAATAATACAATCAGGCTGTTTAATATGCATATCAATTCTAATTTCAAAAATATATTTTCCGAAGAAAGTTAGACGAGATAAAAAAGGCCTTTTCCAAAGGGTAGAGTCTTAGAAGTGACTTCTTATTGTTGATTTCACTGCAAAGGTGCAAAGGGCGCAAAGTTTTTTGATTTTTTAAACATAACGTTCTTTCTTTGCGACCTTCGCGTCTCAGCGGTGAATAATCATTTTGTAGTGGTAGTCTGGATTCCGGCATGAGCCAGAATGATGGGGTGCGTTGGATTACCCATTTACCCACAGATTCTTTCGAGTCGGCAAAAAGAACGTAAAATCAGTTCATTGTCTTTGATTTCCGCCTTGATTTTGTCTGCACCAATATTGATTACCAACCCATATCAATGCGCATCTGTGGTGCACCTTTATAGTGCGTATGGACAGGAGCAGATGCCCAATTTTGCAGTAAATTACCATTTAAAACAATAAGATAGAGTTATATTAGATGAAACTAATAATACTGGCATACATGTTGTAATAGAGGGGGTATATCCAGAAATCTGTACAGCCCGGGCTGTGCTGAATAAGCTGGAACAATCTTGGTTTGTTGACGGAGTTATTAGTATGAAAGAAAAGCTGGTTCTTATTGGTAATGGCATGGCGGGTATTCGCGCCATTGAGGAATTGCTAAAAATTAATCCCGATTTATATGATATTACCGTTTTTGGTGCTGAACCTTATGGTAACTACAATCGTATTTTGCTTTCACCTGTATTGGCCGGTGAAAAAACGATTGAAGATATTATTCTGAATGATGATCAATGGTATGTCGACAACGATATCACTCTGCATAAAGGTAAAACGATTGTCAGCATTGACCGTAAGAATAGAAACGTTGTCTGTGATGATGGTACATCTACCCACTATGACCGTCTTTTAATTGCGACGGGCTCCAATCCTTTTATGATTCCAATTCCAGGCAACGACCTGGAAGGTGTTATTTCATTTCGCGATATTCATGATGTTGACTTGATGATTGATGCGGCAAAGAAATTTAAACATGCTGTTGTCATCGGTGGTGGTTTGTTGGGTCTGGAAGCGGCCAATGGATTAATGCAACAAGGCATTAGTGTGACGGTCGTGCACTTGCTTGATACCTTGATGGAAAGACAGCTTGATACTGATGCTGCTGAATTACTCAGGGCCTCACTGGAAGAGCGTGGCCTGCATTTTTTAATGGGCAAACAGACAGAGTCTATTACCGGCGAAGACAGAGTCAAGAGTATACGTTTTAAAGACGGTACGGAATTATATACCGATCTGGTCGTGATGGCCGTCGGCATACGTCCTAATATTGAATTGGCAAAAAATTCCGGCATCCATTGTGAGCAGGGTGTTGTGGTAAATGATACCTTGCAAACATTTGATCCACGTATTTATGCGGTAGGCGAGTGTATTCAACACAGAGGTATGACTTATGGCCTGGTGGCTCCCTTGTTTGAAATGGCAAAAGTCGTCGCTAATCATCTAGCGAAAATGGGTTATGGCCGTTATGAGGGCTCGGTAACATCGACAAAATTAAAAGTGACAGGAATCGACCTGTTTTCTGCTGGTGATTTCAATGGTGATGAAACAACTGAAAATATAGTGATGAAAGATGCCAGCACCGGTGTCTATAAAAAACTGGTCATTAAAGATAACCGGTTACACGGTGCTGTCCTGTATGGCGATACGGTTGATGGGGCCTGGTATTTTCGTTTGATGCGTGAAGAAACCGATATCAGCGATATTCGCAGTCATTTGTTATTCGGTGAATCGCACTTGGGTGATGCAGGTCACGGCGGTCAAAATGCGGCTGCCACGATGAGTGATGATATGCAGGTATGTGACTGTAACGGTGTTTGTAAAGGCGATATCGTCAAGGCGATAACCACTAAGGGTCTGTTTACTGTTGATGATGTCAAGTTACACACCAAAGCGGCTGCTTCGTGTGGCTCATGTACCGGGTTAGTCGAACAGATACTGGCATCGACTGTAGGTGACTACGAGGCACCCGAACATGCCCCGATGTGTAAATGTACTGATCACCCGCATGATGACGTCCGCAAGGCTATCAGGGACCAGAAACTGACGTCTGTAGAGTCGGTAATGAAATTTATGGATTGGCGCACCCCGGATGGATGCGCAAGTTGTCGTCCAGCGCTTAATTATTATGTCATTTCGTCCTGGCCAGCAGACAGTAAGGATGATTATCAATCGCGTTTTATCAATGAACGGGTACACGCCAATATTCAAAAAGACGGTACCTACTCAGTTGTGCCACGTATGTTTGGAGGCGTTACAACGCCTGATGAGTTACGTGCAATTGCAGATGTTGCTGATAAATACAATATCCCGGATATAAAAGTGACGGGTGGACAGCGAATTGACATGTTTGGCGTTAAAAAAGAGCAGTTACCTGCAGTCTGGAAGGACCTTAATGAAGCCGGCATGGTCTCAGGGCACGCCTATGGCAAGGCATTGCGTACGGTAAAGACTTGTGTCGGTTCCAAGTGGTGCCGATTTGGTGTGCAGGATTCAACCCAGATGGGCATTGATATGGAAAAAATGACCTGGGGTTCATGGACGCCACACAAATATAAAATAGCGGTATCTGGCTGTCCGCGTAATTGTGCAGAGGCCACGATCAAGGACTTTGGTGTTGTGGGTGTGGAATCTGGTTGGGAGCTTCATGTTGGCGGCAACGGCGGGATCAAGGTGCGTGTGACAGACCTGTTATGCAGGGTTGAAACTGAAGAGGAAGTGAAGGAGTACGGTGCTGCGTTCATGCAACTTTACCGAGAAGAAGCCCGTTACCTGGAACGCACCGCGCCCTGGATAGAACGTGTAGGACTTTCATATGTGAAAGAAAAAATGGTTGAAGATGCAGATAACCGCGCTGCACTTTATCAGCGATTTCTGGAATCACAAAAATACGCACAAATCGATCCCTGGGCGGAACGTGCATCAGAAGGTGTGGATCAACATGAATTCACACCCATTAAGAAGCTTGGCTGAATATAGCGATCTGAATCGATTTAACTGAAAAGATTTTATAGGAGTATTGGCCCATGCAAGCAGAAGTGAAGTTTTCAAAAGGTGAAGCCCAATGGTTAGAGATTGGAAGTGTAGAAGACATTCCAAAATTGGGTGCCCGTGTTGTGACGACACCTGATGGTGATATTGCTGTTTTCAGAGCAGCGGATGACGCAATCTTTGCGTTGCGTGATAAATGCCCGCATAAGGGCGGACCTTTGTCACAGGGTATTGTGCATGGCCACAAGGTTACTTGCCCAATGCATAACTGGAATATTGATCTGGAAACAGGGGAGGCCGTTGCACCCGACGAAGGTTGTGCCGGACATTTTAAAACGAATGTTGAGAATGGAAAAATATTCATTGCGATTTAACCAGTAACATTGGCTCGTAAACGGTGCCGGATAACAACCGTTGAATACATATAATAAGGATAAATCATGCTTTTTGGCCGTACGAAAAAGAACCCGATTAAACTGCCTGATAAAGGTGTCAAGGAATGGGTATATACCACCTGTGGTTATTGTTCGACGGGCTGTTCGATTGAAGTTGGTATTAATGATAAAGGTGAAGGCGTGGCATCCCGCGGTGTCGGTGGCGCAGATGTAAACCAGGGGAAATTATGCCTTAAGGGTATATTCGAACACGAATTGTTTTATTCTGCTAATCGGGGGGAAGTGCCCCTGATGCGTGAAAAGCAATTTGATAAATTTAAAGAAGCAAGTTGGGATGAGGCTTTTGACAAGTCTGCATCAGAGATTAAACGTATACAGGAAAAATATGGTCGCGACAGTTTTGCCATTGTATCGACAGGTCAAATACTGACAGAAGAATTTTATACACTTGGTAAACTTGCGCGAGGTGTTATCGGTACAAATAATTATGATGGTAATACAACCTTGTGCATGGCGTCTGCAGTATCGGGTTACAAACGGTCTTTTGGGTCTGATGGCCCACCGGGCTGTTATGATGATTTTTCACATACAGACTGTTTGATTGCCTTTGGTTCCAACCTGCCTGAACAACATCCGATTATATACTGGCGTCTGAAACAGGCGCTGGAAAAAAGAAAATTCCCCGTCATTGTGGTTGACCCCCGTGTCACCATGTTTGCACAAATGGCCGATATGCATTTGCCCATCACGCCAGGTACGGATGTGGTGTTATTAAACAGCCTGGCGCATGTGATATTAAATGAAGGTCTGGAGGACCGCGCTTATATAGAAGCGCACACGACGGGTTTTGAAGAATATGCCAGTCTGGTCGAAGAATATGATCCGATTTCAGCTTCGCGTATCTGCGGTATTGATGAGGACACGATTCGCAATGTGGCCAGGTTGTATGCCAGGTCCAATGCTGCTATGTCAATCTGGACGATGGGAATTAATCAGAGTACCCACGGTTCTGATGGTGTAGTCGGCATCAATAGTTTAAATCTTATCACCGGCAATATTGGCAAGCAGGGTGGTACCAGCCTTTCAATTACTGGCCAGTGCAATGCCATGGGGACCCGGGAGTGGTCATCCTGTTCCGGTCTGCCTGGTTACCGAGCATTGGAAAAAGAACAGGACCGGGAGGATGTTGCCAAATTCTGGGGTATCGATCCCGAGTTTTTTCCAAAGAAACGCGGTTTGTTTCAAACTGATATTTTCCCGGCGATAGAAACAGGTCAAATAAAGGGTTTATGGATAGTCGCAACCAATCCTATGACGTCCATGCCGAATACGCCACGTATACGTAAAACGTTGGAAAAACTTGAGTTTATGATCGTGCAGGATTCGTATTCAGATGTAGAGACCAATGAATATGCGCATGTCTATTTCCCCGGCGCTATCTGGGCAGAAAAAGAAGGTGTGATGACAAACACGGAACGAAGAGTCAATATTATTCGAAATGTATTGAAGCCTTATAAAGAATCCAAACCGGATTTATGGATTTTTAATCAGATGGCCAGGCGTTTTGAAAATGGTAAAAAAATACGCTTCCCGGACAAAGCAAGTGAAGTGTTTGATGAAATGCGTGAGTTATCAAAAGGTCGCTTTCTTGATATTTCAGGTATGACGCATGAAAAAATTGAAAAAAATCGTGGCTTGCAGTGGCCCTGTAAGGATGAAAAGGACACAGGGTCAAAACGCCTTTATGAAGATGGTGTTTTTCAATATCCAGATGGTAAAGCGAAACTGATCCCGTTACCGTTTGTTGATAATAATGAAGTTCCCGATGATGATTATCCTTTTTGGCTCAACAGCGGTCGTGTCGTTGAACATTTCCACACACGTACCCGCACCGGCAAGATTGGTAATCTCAACAAATTCAGCCCAACACCTTATATGGAAATGAATCCTGATATTGCGGCTGAATTAGGTATAGAGCACATGACCTATGCGCGCTTGACGTCTCGCCGTGGGGACAGTGTTGTACTGGTACAGTTAACACACCGAGTCGGAAAAAATATGGTGTTTATTCCGTTTCACTTTCATGAATGTGTCAACAGATTAACACTGGGTTTACTTGATCCACACTCAAGGCAGCCTGCTTTTAAACAATGTTCCGTCAAAATTGAACCCATCGTACAACAAGAAGCTGCCGCAATTGTAAATAAAGCCGCACGTACTTTCTGATTAATCAAGAGCCAGGATATTTGTATGTTTGAAGTAAGAGAAGATGAGCCGGTTTATGCCTTTATCCCTGATGTTAAAGTGCCAGATAAAAATCGTTGGGGTAAAGAGATTAATACGGTTGATGAAGAACATGCATTAGCTGGAGTGAGTCTGAAGATTAACGATGATGCTGGTATTGGGACTAATTCAAATCGTTATAAACAACATGGGTTTCATTTTACCGCAGATAATTGTATAGGCTGTCATGCCTGTGAAGCCGCATGCAGTGAAAAGAATGATTTGCCAGCGCACCTGAGTTTTCGCTCTGTAGGTTATATCGAGGGGGGAAGTTATCCGGCCTATAAACGCTTGAACATCTCAATGGCCTGTAATCATTGTGACGACCCGGTTTGTCTTAAAGGTTGTCCCACACGTGCATATACCAAGTTTGCAGAATATGGCGCGGTATTACAGGACCCTGACATCTGTTTTGGTTGTGGTTATTGTACCTGGGTTTGTCCCTACAATGCGCCACAACTTGATCCGGTAAAGGGGCAGGTTTCAAAATGTAATATGTGTGTGGACCGACTGGAAGTAGGATTAAAACCGGCTTGTGCAGCAGCCTGTCTGGGGGGCGCACTGGATTTTGGTATTATTGAAACTGCACCGGATAATCGTGAACAAACAAAAATAAAAATACCCGGCTTCCCGGATCCAGAGATCACTCATCCAAATATCCGTTTCCAGCAAAGCAAAACATTGCCCAGAGAGATGACGCGGCCTGACACGATGCCGATCCGTTATCAGCGCGATGAACAGGGGCAGGGGGAGTATAAAGTAAAAGCGGCGTTGACAAAGCAGCCTCGCCAATGGAGCCTTAAAAAATTGCGTTCACGAGAAGATCCACTGGTGATATTTACGTTGATTACACAGGCGGTGATTGGGGCATTTATGCTGTTATTTCTCTCAACCTATATTGGGTTAGGTGAAACACTGCAGACTACTTATCCTCTTGTATACAGCGGTCTTTTGTTTGTGTTATTGGGCATTCAAACGTATGCCCTGTTTACGTCCACTATGCACCTGGGTAAACCACATCGTTTCTACCGTGCCTTTAATAATCTTAAATATTCACCGGTGAGCCGGGAAGTGGCGGCAGTGGCTGTTTTTTATAATTTATTGGCCGCTTATGCTGTGCTACACACTTTTTCAGAGTATCTTGGTTGGTTGCCTGCAGGATGGGTGGAAACGTTAATTTCGATTTGTGCCTGGGGGGCAGTGTTTATTGGTCCTGTTGCTATTTATGCAATGCATAAGATATACAGAATAAAAGCCAGACCGTTCTGGAACCATTGGCAGGTATTGACGTCATTTTACGGCAGCACGCTGACGTTGGGCGCACTGGTGGTCGCGATGACGTATGCGATAGTACTTTATGCGGATGACAAGTCCTACAGTGATTTACTGGCGATTCTGATCTGGCCTATGGCGATTGGCCTGATGATGGAAGGTGTTGGTTTAATCGCTCACGCCCGTTATTTGAAACACCATAGTGGTGAGGCCATTGCCGCTATGCAGGAACAGATCAGTACTTTTGGTTACACTTATATTGCCCGCAATATCGGCCTGGTACTGGGGCTGGCGATGGTGCTTGGACTGGGTTTCTCCGGTCTCGATGCGCTTGCTGGTTTGTTGGGGTTGATATTTGCTGGCATAGTCATCATGGCGACTGCATTGGTTGGTCGCGCTTTATTCTATGTGTTGGTAATACCGACCACTATGCCAGGGGCTTTCTTTTGGCGTAATAAAGGTTTTCAGGAGCACGCGAGGGAAACAGGCCTGGCAGAGATG